>CANQOH010000035.1 GCA_947625425.1 uncultured Bacilli bacterium | reverse complement strand
GACTCCCTTATAATCACTTACTCGGTTTTTAATAAAAAGTAAGCATTTATCCTTGAGTAATTTAATTATATCATACATATATCTAAAACAAAATAGCTCTTTACGTCGATTGACAAAAGAAAAAAGAATTTAGATAACTAAATTCTTTAACTTACCGGAGGTACAAAATTAGGTTTAATAACTCCATTACTAGCTGGTGCAGGCGCACTATTCTCTACTTGAACTTGGGTAGCACTAGGACTCATTAAATCTGGTTTACCATTATTTGCCGGAGCAACAGTACTAGCAGTAGGAGCAGGTGTCACTGTACTAGCTGCTGGTGCAGGTGTTGCTGGAGCACTAGGAGCTGTAGCCGTTGCATTACCAGCATTCTGGGCAAAATTACCTTGAATACGCCAACAATTATTTACATCACAAGAGTTAGAGTTAGGTGCTGGATTAGGCATTTCCATCTTAATAACCATTGGTAATTTAAATGCTTGACCAAATCCTACACAGTTACCTGGTTGTAAAATCTTTTGTTTTTCAATAACATCTGCTGAAATATTAGGTAACATTGTTCTAATATATTCAATATCTCGAGGGTGTGTCATTTTAAAGATTAAGAAATTACTACATTGAGCAATAACAGTTTCAGATATTTCAACAGGTCTTTGTGAAATAATATTTAAAAGAACTCCATATTTACGACCTTCTTTAGCAATACGGTCAAATATATTATAACCAATTAAGAAGACATCGGCATCTTTTTGAACATATCTATGGGCCTCTTCCAAAAATAAATGGAATGGAATTGTCGCTCTTTGTTTTCTTGTTTTACAGAAATCAAAGAATATTCTTGCCACAATCTTAACAATAATCTTCGCTTGTGTATCATCAATATCTTCTAAGTTAATATTAATAACTTGCGCTTTCTTATTACCTACTGCAACTAAAGAAGCAATATAACTTTCGGTAGATATATAAGTATCACTTTTATATATATTAGCAATTCTACTATTTAAAATAGAATTTAATCTAACTTTAAGTAACATCGAATCATCATATAATTGTTCATTATTTTGGAAACCTTCACTAATTAATGTAAACTCTAATGCTTGAGCAAAATCTCTCATTGAATAGAAAGCATTAACTGGTTCTTCAGTCATTTCCATTGCTTCATCAATATGATCTAGAATATAATCAGTAATTAAAACAGATTCACCAAAGTTACCATTACTATCTATTTCAAAACATTCTGATAATGTTCTAGTATAACCTAAACCTTGAATAACACTATCAAAGTCAAAATCTTTAGTATGACAAACCTCTAATACTTTAAAGATATCATTCTTTTTATTAGCTGTAATTTGATTACTATATAAAATAGCTATTAAAGCTTTGGCAATTAAGTGGTTTTTATATTTCTCAGCTACCTCATCATCTTTACTAAATATTTTAGTAAGTTTTAAAGCTCTTTCCAAAATAGGTATCTGACTATGTTTATCAGCTTGTAACATGATAGTTAAGTCATCTAAGTTAAGTAAATGAAATGGTATTTTAAGTTCATAATCAGTATCTTCTTGAATATTTGTAGTAATAAATTTATAACTATAATTTGGATTTAATTTATTTAAATCTTTAAAAGCAGTTTTATATTCACCATAAGCATCGAAGATAAAGATATTAGCATTATATGAAACTAATTTAGGATTGGAAAATATATTTTGAACAACTCTCGCTACCCCACATGATTTACCTGAACCAGTATTGCCAAATACGGCCATATGGTTAGCAAATAAGTTATTAATATCAGCACATACTTCATAATCAGTATAAATAGAACTTTGACCTACTTTAAATGTTGTATCATCATAAACACCAACAATTGCTCTTAATTCTTGATCATTAATTGTTCTAATTTTACTTGACAAAACAGGTTTACGAATAACACCTGAAATATACTTTCCATTTTGGAATTCACCTAAGAATCTTATCTTAATAACTTCATCAGTAACTTCTTCTACTTCACCTAAAATTAATTGATTAGGAGCTTCAAATACAACATGGACATTCATTAAGTCGCCCATTTCTTCAGCTTTAGCTACTGTTTCAACATGAGCTACGTTACCAGATATAAACTTAATCTTACCAAACATACCCAACACCTCTTTATTATATCAATACCATCTTACCATATTTTTAAAAAGAAATAAATACAAAAAAAGATATTCTATCAATATAGAATATCTAGACTTAAATAGATTTGTTAATCACATTTCTTTTAATAATTATCATTTTATTAATAATATCTTTAATAATATTATGTATAAAAATACTATTCAATCAACTAGATTGAGTACTTATCCATCAAGGTGAGCACTCAACATGCACATATTAAGTGTTCCTTATTTTTTTAATTAATCTACTTTCATCTACCATCATAATATCATAAGTATTAACAAATAGCAATAATATTATAAAATAAATGTAATTAATATTGCTTAACGAACATATTTTTGCTATAATTTAGTTAGGAACATTTAATTAGTTGGGTGGTTGCCAAACTTCTAAACAGAAGGGAGGCGATGATATGAACAAGAAGGATTTTTTAATTCTATCTTTAATCATATTTATCTATCTTTTATTAATATTGCTTTTTATAGTAATAATATAAAAGAAAGCCACCTAACTCAGCAATGATTTAGGTGGAACCATTTTATGGCAACACCCAACATGCAAGTATTAAGTGTTCCCTTTTTTTATTGTATGAAGTTTCCTTCATCTATATACATAATAACACAAATGATTTTTTTATTCAAGTTTAATCAAATAACTACAAATACTTAGATGTTCTCAGCAACATCAGATAATTTATTACTAAAATCACATAATGAATTTTGAATCGAATTAATATATACAATTAATGCTTCTGCAAAATCATCTTCCGTATAATTATCTTTATTTAAATCAGTTACTTCTTTATTTAATAACATTTCATTATTAACATCTAATTCTTTACACATATTATTAGTTAAACCCATTAATAATTTAAGTTGTTCAATAACAATATTTTGTTTTTCCTTTAGAGATTGACTCTTAAAGAATTCCATATATTCATTAAAATCTTCTTTCATATCTATCTCCTAAACATTAAATCGAGTTTTTCAGCAACTTCTTCTTGTTCTGCTCTATCCATTGTTGCTGCTTGATCCCATAACTTTTTAAATATTGCCCATTTACCATTCATTCTCGCTACAGTTTGTTCTAATTTACTCATTCCGAAGAAACGATGTTGTGCATTATATCTAGCTGCCATCGCTCTATTAGTTGTTCTTTGTTCTTCTTCACCCGCACGATAATGATACATACCATCATCGGCTTTAACAGTTCTAGTTTCCTCTTTAACTTCTTCTCTTACTTCTTCATGAGTTTCTGTAACTTCAGGAGCTAAAGGTTTTACTGAAACTTCAAATAATAAATTTTCATGTAATACTTCTTTAACAATATATTCAATCTTTTTATTTTTTTCTTCTAAAGATAAATTACCTAAATTCATCTTTCTTAAAATAGCATTAACAAAATTTTCTTGTAAATTACGACGACGTTCTTCTTGTGCTACTCTTTGTTGTTGTTCATCAGGTCCTGGATAAACAGTCGCATAAGTATTATATTTTTCTCTCATCGCATGATATAAACTAGCTAAATCTTCAACACTCATATAGGAAGTAGCTCTTGTTAAAGCATTATAATGTTCAACATTATTATCCATATAAGTCGTATAATTATTTAACATATTATCTTTAATCTTACGATTAACAAATAATTTAAGTTTAGAAGGACTAATTATTTCAAATTCTGTTATATTAAATTGTTTTTTATAATAATCATAAGCTCCATTAGTCATAAAAGTACTTTTAAGCTTATTCTTTTCTTCATCATCTAATCTATTAAAATAATTTAAATATATTGCATAAATCTTTTCATAGGTTTCTAAACCTTTATCCATCCCAGCCATCTTACGTAATTTAATTTCATATTTACCTTCTTTATCTAAAGCATATGTTGGTAACATTAATTCTTCAGGTAAATATCTATATACAGAAATAGCTGCATCAAATACATCACTTAAATTAGGACGATAATCAGATCTTCTAAATGGAAATTTAGAATCACGTTCATATTGTTGTAAACGGAATAATACATCTTGAAGAGCTAAACCATCTTCTACTAAACTAGTAACATGTAAATACTTACCATCACCTAAAACACTACGTAACATTTTTTCTTCATCAGTAGTTAAGAAGAATTTGCCATAACCTCTAGCTCTTGTTGTCGCAATTTTATCTTCTAGATATTTAATTGCTCTTTCTTCACGTACTTCAAATTCATCATAATCATGGAATACTACTTTATCGCCTACTTTAACTGTATGTTCAGCTTCTCTTATTCTAGATGACGGAACTGTAGCATAAACAGTTGAATCATAAGTTTCAGCAGGGCGAGAACTATATTGACTTTCCATTTCTCTAGCTGCTTGACGTTCTCTTTCTTGGGCATCCTTCATGTCTTGATCTTTACTACGTCTTAATTGTTCTATATGACGTATTAAATCTACATAATCCCTTACATATTTCAATACTGCATCTTTAGCTTGACTACCAATCTCATAACTATAAGTCGAATATTCATGAGGTTCAAGTTCAAATTTAGAACCATTAAAACGTTTTCTTAATTCTTTAGATACTTCAGTAGAAGATACTAATCTAGTCGTAAATGCACGTTCTTCATTTAAAAGTTTTACAAAAGTATTTAAACGTGCCGTTCTTTCTTTATTATCTTTAGCATATTTAAGTTTAGTCCAAGCATTACTTAAATTATTTTGTTTACGATTATTTTTAGGAATTAAATAACCCATAGCAACTTCAAGTAAACGAGCAGTAACATTTAGTTTTCTTTGTTCTTTCTCAATTAAATTATCATAATAACTTTCCGTCATATCTTTATCCTCCTAAGTCCCCTATTCTTACATATTATAACATAACCAATAATTAAAATCTATATATGTTTACGAATAAAAAAATACAAATTATAAATTAATGCTTAAAAAGCGTAACGAACGCTTGTTTTGTATCGGAATATATAGTATAATTTTCTTAGGAACATTTGATGTGAGTGTCGTCCTCCAATCTTGAAAAGAAAGGAGGGATATAATGAAAAAAAGAACTTTTATAATAAAAGTCCTTAGATTCATTTCTATCATTTTATTTCTTCTTACCTTGTTGGTAATAGCAATAAAAATATGACACTCAATCAGCATTGATCGAGTGTCAAAACTCTAAAAACAGAGGGCGACATTCACTTGCTCAACCAAATGTTCCTCTTTTTTTATTTTATGCAAAATCTTTTGACATATTCATCATAACACAAAATAATTATTTTTGCAACACAACCTCATTAAAAGAACTAGACTATCTCTTGTCTAGTTCTTTATGTAAAATATCTTTAGTCATAACAGGATTAGCTTTACCACGAGTGTTTTTCATAACTTGACCAACAAAGTAATCAAAGATATTATCTCTACCACCCCTATATTGTTCTATTTGTTCACTACTATTATCTAATATTTCACAAATAATCTTCGTAAGCTCTCCTTCATCACTAATCTGAGCATTGTCTTTACTGATAAAATTCTTAGGTTCCTTATTTTCTTCTAAAGCTTTAGCAAATACTTCTTTAGCTTGTTTAGAAGATAAAAGACCACTACCAATTGCATCAGTAATTTGTTTTAACATCTTAGGTGTTAAATAAAAATCTTTAATATTCTTTTCCTCTTTATTTAATTCACCAACAATATTAACTGTTACCCAGTTAGCTGCTACTTTAGCATCAATACCTAATTTAACACATTCTTCATAATAATCAGATATATCTTTTTCCTTAACTAAAACACCTGCATCATAAGCTGATAAACCATAACCATCCATATATTTTTTCTTACGATCCATAGCTAGTTCTGGAATAGCAGCTCTTATTTCTTCTAACCATTCATCACTTATCTTAAATTTAGGTATATTAGGTTCAACAAAATATTTATAATCGATAGCATCGACTTTACTTCTCATAAATATTGTTGTTCCTGATTCTTCATCCCAACGACGAGTTTGTTGTTCCATCTTATCATACTCGCCGTTTTCTTTTAATTCTGTTTGACGTTCAATTTCATAATTAATGGCATCTCTAACGCCACCAAAAGAGTTAACATTCTTAATTTCAACTTTAGTTCCCCAATTATTAGGATCTAATTCATCTAATCCTTCTTCCATAATTGAAACGTTAACATCACATCTTATTTGACCTTTTTTACTATCAGCTTCTGAAACTCCAGAATATTGATAAACGCTTCTCATATGTTCTAGGAAAGCTACTGCTTCTTTAGCACTATGAATATCAGGTTCTGTAACTAATTCAAGTAATGGCACTCCAGCTCTATTATAATCAATATTACTTGTATCATAGAAATGGTCTAAAGAAGCAGCATCTTCTTCTAAGTGAAGATTATTAACTCTAACTTCTTTAATCTCCCCATCACATTCAAATTCAACTTTACCATAAATACCGACAGGTATTGGTTTAGTTTCTTGCGTAAGTTGAAAACCTTTAGGTAAATCTGGATAATAATAATTTTTTCTTTCAAAATACATATATTCTGGTTGACTACAATTTAAAATCATACTAACCATTAAAGCTTTTCTAACAGCTTCCTTATTAACAACCGGTAAAGTACCTGGAAAAGCCATATCTAGAGGTCTTACATTCGTATTAGGTTTTTCACTATAAGAGTTACGTGCGGCACTAAATACTTTAGTATTAGTTTCACTTACTTCACAGTGCATCTCTAAACCAATTTTAGCTATATACTTAGTCATGTGAAACCTCCTTAGCTATTTGATCATGATAATCCATTGCTTGTTCTAAAGCATAAGCAATATTTAAAACATTTTCATCATCATAACAATTACCTGTTATATTAATACCTACTGGTAAATCATCAATAAAACCATCTGGAATAGTAATTGATGGGAAACCACCAAAATTACCTATTTGTAAATGTTCTTCTAAGATAGCTGTATTCTTATCCAAAATATCTTGTGATCCTTCTAATTTTTTAGCCGGTCCAGAACCAACTGGTAAGATAACAGCATCATAATCTTTAAAGATCTCTTTCCATCTATCAACTAATAATCTTCTAACTCTTTGCGCATTCTTAAAATATCTTTCTTGATTCTCTTTTTGTAATACATAAGAACCAATAACAAATCTTCTTTTAATTAAAGGAGAAAAACCTTTAGTACGATGATCTTTCATCATCTCAATATAATTATCTCCTTCTCCTCTAGGTCCAAAGATAATACCTGTTAAATTAGACATATTACTAGTAGCTTCTGCACAAGAAATAACAACATATACTGAAGGTAAAGCATTAAGTAACACTTCATCTACTGATACTTCATCTACTTCTACTCCTAATCCCTTTAAGACATCTACTGTCTTATAGAAATTATCTAAATGTTCTAATAATTCTTTAGAAGCATTTTTATATCTATCTTTATCAACTATTTCTTTTATATAACATAACTTCTTACCTTTAACATTACCATTTAAAGCATCAGCTAAATTAATCTTACTTGAATCCCAAGAAGTCATATCATATTTATCGATACCTTTCATTGTATCTACAACAATTGCTGCATCTTTAACATTTCTTGTTAATACACCACAGTGATCTAATGATGAAGCAAAGGCAAATAAGCCATATCTAGATATCATTCCATAAGTAGGTTTATAACCAACTATACCACAGTATGCTGCTGGTTTACGAATAGAGTCTCCTGTATCACTACCTAAAGCATAAGGATAAACTCCAGCGGCTACGGCACAAGCAGACCCTGCAGAAGAACCAGCACACATTCTTGTTGGATCCCATGGATTTAAAACCGTTCCCGTATGACAAGTAGTACCAGTACCACCCATACCAAACTCATCCATCGCTGTTTTATTAACTTTAATAGCTCCTGCAGCATTTAAATGTTCAATCGCCGTTGCATTAAAGAATGGTACATAATCTTTTAAAGTATTAGATGATCCAGTTGATAATATATCTTTAGTTGAATAATTATCTTTAACTCCATAAGGAATACCAGAAAGTAAATTATCAGTTACTTCTCCACCCTTAGCGTCATCTAAAATAGTTACAAAAGCATTATATTTATCTTCTACTTCATGCGATAATTCTAAAGATTCCTTAACTAATTCATCACTAGTTACTTCACCTTTCTTCAGTAAATCATGTAATTCCGTAATTGATTTATTCATATATTTCATAATTACACCTACCCAACTACCTTAGGAACTTGAACTTCATCCCCATCAGTTTCATCAGCATTACGAAGTAAATCTTCGATAGGTACTGATTCTTCAGGAACATCTTCTCTAAGTTCACATACAAAATCATCTAAACAATGAGTCATTGGACTAACACTAGCTATATTAGGTATCTTCGTAACTAAATCTAAATTAGCATCAATAATATCAAATTCATCTAAAACCATTTTATTTTCTTCAGGTGTTAAACCAATTAATAATTTATCAGCATAATCATCAACCATTTCTTTTGTAAATTTACTCATTATTTTTCACCTCTATCTTTAAACCTAATTCTTTTAATTGACTTCTAGTAAGTTCTGAAGGACTACCCATCATATTATCTGCTCCTGAAGCACTAGTTGGGAAGACTTGAACTTCTCTTAAATTAGGTTCATCTTTAATAAGCATTAGTATTCTATCTATCCCAGGTGCCATACCACCATGTGGTGGACATCCATATTTAAATGCTGTAAAGATTGAACTAAATCTTGTTTCGACTTCATCTCTTGTATATCCAACTACTTCAAATCCTTTAGCTAAAGAATCTAAATCATGGTTACGAATAGCTCCACTAGCCATTTCATTACCATTACATACAAAGTCATATTGATAAGCTAATATATCTAAGATATCTTTATCTTCATAATCCTTAATACCTCCATGAGGTAAACTAAAAGGATTATGACAGAATTCATATTTTTTATTTTCTTCATCGTATTCAAACATTGGAAAATCTTTAATAATACATAATTCCAATTTATCTTTATCAATTAAATCTAACTTACGACCTAATTCATCCCTAATTAAACCAGCAAACTTTTGGGCAACCTTAAGTTTTTTATTAGCGATAAAAAACATTACACTATTTTCTTTCATCTCATAATCTTTAATTAAAGATTCACGTTCTTCAGAAGTTAAAAACTTATCTATTGGTCCTTTAAAACTTCCATCACTCATTAAAGTTAAATAACCAATACCAGGCATTCCAATACTAGAAGCATAATCAACTACTTCATTAAACCAACTATTAGGTTTATCTCCAATATCATCGACAACAATAACTTTAATAAAACTCTTCTTAAATGGACCAAATGAAGTATCTTTTAAAACTTCACTAGCATCCTTAATAATTAATGGGTTACGTAAATCAGGTTTATCAGTCCCATACATCTCCATGGTATCACGATAAGCAATTCTTCTAAAAGGTTTAGGACTTACTTTTTTATTACTAAACTTCGTAAAGACATCATAGAAGATATCTTCTCCTACTTCTAAAACTTCATCTTCCGTAACATAACTCATTTCTAAATCTAATTGATAAAATTCTAAAGTACGGTCAGCTCTAGCATCTTCATCTCTAAAACAAGGTGCTATTTGAAAATACTTTTCTATTCCTCCAACCATTAATAATTCCTTATATATTTGTGGTGCTTGTGGTAAAGCATAAAATTTACCTTTAAAGTTTCTTGAAGGTACCACAAAATCTCTAGCGCCTTCAGGACTAGAAGCTGTTAAAATAGGAGTTTGTACTTCCATAAAACCTAAATCATACATCTTATTTCTTAAGAAATGTAAGACATCACTTCTTAATTTAAAATTATCTTTAACTTTATTATTTCTTAAATCTAAATAACGATACTTAAGTCTTAAATCTTCTCCTGCTTCTTTACTACTCATTATGTTAAAAGGAAGTTCATGTAAAGAAGGACTAAGTAATTCTAAACTATCTACTAATAATTCTACTTCTCCAGTCTTTAAACGAGGATTATAAGTATCTTCACTTCTTTCCCTTATAGTACCTGTAAGTTTAATTACTGATTCTTTAGCTAAACCAACAAATAAAGAATCATCATTACTAACTGTTTGTAATGTTTCAGTATTATCTCTTAAATCTAAAAATAATACTCCTCCATGATCTCTTATATTTTCAATCCAACCACTAACAGTAACCTTCTTACCAACTAATTTTTTATCTATATCTATACAATGATGTGATCTATAAATGTTTTCTTGCATCTAACCACCCTTTCTAATAATCACAATTTCCAGGTGTTCTTGGGAATGGTATAACATCTCTAATATTTTCTACTCCTGTTAAATAAATAATTAATCTCTCAAAACCCATTCCAAAACCTGAATGATAACATCCTCCAAATCTTCTTAAATTAATAAACCAATCTACTAAATCAGTATTAATATTCATATCTTTACAACGTTTAAGAAGTTTGTCATAATCTTCTTCTCTTTGTGAACCACCCATTAATTCACCAGCACCAGGTACTTCTAAATCTACTGCTGCTACTGTTTTATTATCTGGGTTAGTTTTCATATACCAAGCCTTAATATCTTTAGGCCAATTAGTAATAAATACTGGGCCATTAAAATATTCAGTAATATATTTTTCATGTTCCTTAGCTATATCATCTTCATAAGTAGGTTTAAATTCCCATTTAATATCTGCTTTATTTAAAATATCTACTACATCATGATGAGATATTCTTGTAAATTTAGAATTAACTAATTTAGTTAATTTATCTTTTAATCCTTGTTCAACAAACTTATCACAGAAATCTATCTCATCAGGACATTTTTCTAAAACATAATTAACGACATATTTAAGCATTTCTTCTTCAATATCCATTAAACCTTCTAAATCACAGAAAGCTATTTCTGGTTCAATCATCCAGAATTCATTAGCATGTGTCTTAGTATTAGAATTTTCAGTTCTAAATGTTGGTCCAAAAGTATAAATCTTCTTAAATGCCATCGCAAAAGCTTCACCATGTAATTGACCAGTACCAGTAACAAAAGCTTGTTTACCAAATAAATCTTTACTCATATCAACATGACCATCTACCATTGGTAACTTATCCATATTAAGAGTAGTAATCTTAAACATCTGATCACTACCCTCACAATCAGTAGTAGTAATTAATGGTGTATGAACATATACATAATTATGACTTTGAAAATATTCATGAATAGCTTGAGCAGCTATACTACGTACTTTAAATACTGCTTGAAATAAATTAGTACGAGGACGTAAATAAGCTACTTCTCTTAAAAACTCTCTTGTATGTCTCTTAGGTTGAATAGGATAATCAGCTGGACAATCCCCTAATACTTCAACACTACTAGCCTTTAATTCATACTCTTGATTACCTTGAGAAGGAACTATTACTCCCTTAACTCTAATTGCACATCCGACAAGACACTTTTGTATTTCAGAAAAACTAGGAATAGTACTGTCATATACTATTTGTAAATGTTTAAAATCAGTTCCATCGGCAAAATCAATAAAGCCAAAATCTTTTTGCTTACGATGATTTCTTATCCAACCTTCTACTACAACTTCATCATTAATTTTAACATTTCTAAATAAATCTTTTAAATCCATAATACTCACCTACAATTCAAATCTAAATAATCATCTATTTCTGCTTCTTTAACCATTGTTACTTCTTTAGTATGATTATCTTTAACTTGAATTTCTCCTCCTACTAAATCTTCATCATTTAATATAACTAAATATTTAGCTTTTAATCTATCAGCTTGTTTAAATTGTCCTTTTAAATTTCTACCCATATACTCTGTTTCAACTCTTAAACCATTTAATCTTAAATCTTGCGTTAAAGCTAAAGCATATTCTTTTTCAGTATCATTAACATATAAAATAAAAGCATCTATTTCATCATTAATTGGTAAACTTATTTCTTCTTTATCTAAAGCCATAACTAAACGACCTATACCACAAGCAAATCCTATACCAGGAGTATCTGGTCCTCCTAAATTACCAACTAAAGTATCATATCTACCACCAGCAGCTAAGACATTATTAGCGCCAAAATCTTTAACCGTTGCTTCTATTTCAAAAACTGTATGACTATAATAATCTAAACCTCTAACTATTTTAGGATCTACTTCATAATCGATATCTAAAACATCTAAATAATTTTGAACATCTTCAAATCTATTTTTAGATTCTTCATTTAAATAATCTAATATTGAAGGTGCCCCTTTAAGAGTCTCATTATCTTGATCTACTTTACAATCTAAGATTCTTAAAGGATTCTTTTCTAATCTTTCCTTACAATCTTCACATAGTTCATTAATATGTGGTTTAAAATATTTAACTAATGCTTCACGATAATTATTACGTGATTCTGTATCACCTAAACTATTTAATTTAACTTTAATTCCTTTAAGTCCTAATAATTTAAAAATATTAACGGCAATACTTATAACTTCTGCATCCATTGCTGGGTCAGCACAACCTAACACTTCAACCCCAAATTGGGTTAACTCTCTATCTCTACCTGATTGTGGTCTTTCATAACGATACATCGTTCCGTTATAATATAACTTAATTGGTTGTGTAGCATCACCATACATCTTATTTTCAATAAAACTTCTTACAACGCCAGCTGTTCCTTCAGGACGTAAGGTCATCTTACGTTCACCACGATCTACAAAATCATAAGTTTCCTTAGTAACAATATCCGTTGTATCTCCTACACCACGATGAAATAATTCTGAACTTTCAAAAATAGGTGTTCTAATTAAACCATAATTATATCTGTCCATAACTTCATCTACAACACGTGAAACATATTGCCACTTCTTCATTTCTTCTCCATATAAATCATATGTTCCTTTAGGTTTAGTTATCATATAAATTCCTCCTACTAAAAAAAGTACCTATCTTGTAAGGACGAGTCAAAACCCGCGGTGCCACCTTACTTTACATAGGTACTCTCAATCTTTAATATATCGCTTTAATGCGTTCTTACTTTAAGAAAGCTGTTCTTCATATATCATCCAATTAGACATTTCCACCAACTAGTCTTCTCTTAAATCTTCATAATATATTACTCGTCTTTCCATAAGAAAATCTAAAAGTATTTTACAATTTTTTAACCTAATAGTCAATAATAAAGCTTAAATAAAAACCCAGTTTATTCAACTAGGCTATTGACTCATCTTCAAATTCAACTTCAACTAAATTAATTTTTATAGGAGATTCATAAATTAATTTATCACTTGAATCCAAATAATAAGTCCAGACACATAAGCTAAAAAAGTAATGTATCATTTGATTTTTGTTTAAGGCCAACAATTAAACCTCAATAATCGATAAGTTTATCTTTATAACAATATCTAAATACTATCCAAAAAATTAATCCTCATCTACTTACTAATTATAACATCAAATATCTATAAAAAGCAATATAAATATAACAAATATTTGTAGTGTTACAATTGATGTGAAACAATTCTATATAAAAAAAGTAATTCAAGTCGTATAATTGAGTTAACGAAAA
>CANQOH010000034.1 GCA_947625425.1 uncultured Bacilli bacterium | reverse complement strand
AACTTTAAATATATTATGCTGGTAATAAAGATGATGTTCGTGTAACCATTAGTTACACGAACATCATCTTTATTACCAGCATAATATATTTTAAGTTTATAGCCTTCTTTAACTGGTACTTCTTTATTAGTTACTTTATCTTTAACCCATGTATCATACCAACCACGTTGAACACTATTTTTATATACTTCGTTATTTTCATTATCTAAAACAGTTAAGGAACTAAATAATACTTTATTGTCTCCTCCACTATTTGGATAAGTATCAGCATAGTTAAAGATTAAATTATCACCAACTAAATCTATTTTAAATGGTGTATAATCTTCACCCCAATAACCACGTGATCTAATACTAGTTTTAAAACCATAATCTAAATCATTAATTGGTTTATAATTTACTTCATAAGTGTTAGTTTCTGAATCTTTAACAATAATATATAAATTATCATAATCTAGAGCTTCTTTAGATTTAGGGAATGCTACTTTATAAGTACCTATTGGTAATTCAGTAGTTATTGTTTTATCAGTAATAGTAAGAGTTTTAATAGTGTTTCCACCATCATTAATAGTTATAGTTTGATTTTTGATATTATCTAGATTAGCAATATTAATATTAAATGTTACTTTACCTTTTAAGTTAGTTTCTTTTAATTCGTTAGTTGAAACTAAGTCATATAAACCAAAGTTATTTAGTTTAGTTTTTAATTCTTGACCTTTAGTATCATCAGTTAACATTTCTTTCATATAGTAGATAGTTGGTAATGGTTTAGCCATTAATTCATCTTTAACATCATCAGATACAGTAATACCCCATGATTCAATATATGGAACAACATTGACATTATATTTTTCTGCTAGAGCTAAAGCCCATACATCAGTAGTTTTCATTCTTTTACCTGTTTCGCTATATACACGACGATAATATTGATTAATATAAGCATAGGCTTCTTTATAATCATCAAAGTAATTTAACATATTAACAATAGCATATAACATACCAGCGGCACCAACATTACCTTCACCATTATCATAAAAACCTTTACCATCTTGACGAGCTTTATTATATTCAGTTTCTTTAGTTGCTAATGATAACCAGTTATCATTATATTTATTTAATTCTGGGGTATAGGTTTGAATATAGTAGCAGAAAATATTAACTCCTACTTCACCGATAGGTAAACCTCCGGCATTACCGCCAACTTGAGCTTGATAACCATGACCTACTTCGTGTAAGTTTCCCCAACCATATTGGAAGAATGACCAGTCATGTTCTTGGTTAATACCTACATGGTCACCACTAGCATAATAAGCAGCACCGGCACCATGTTTATTAGCTTTACCAAAGTATTTAGTTTTAACATTTTGACTTAATTCATCAACTGGATGGTCATATGATAAACCAATTAAATCATCATAATGATCCATTACTTGGTCCCACCAATCTAGGTAGTTATCTAATGATTCATATGGTTTACCACCAGGATATTTAGTTTCAAATAATTTATCATGATCAATATATGGAACAGATATCATATATGAAGCACCATCAATAATACTATATGAGTTTTCATCTTCGGCCCATTCTTTTAAGAATGTTTCTTGATATGCAGCACCATCACCTTGATGATAATAATGTAATCTTTTAGTATTTGTATTTTTAGTATCATATTTTATTTCATATTTAACAACTTCGGTTTGTTTATATAAAGTTTTAATTGTAGGTAAACTAATATAATTAGTACTAACACCATCTGTAGTAACAATGTTTTTGATATTTACCCAACCTTCTAAAGCTTCAGTTAATTTTAATTCTTTAGCTAATTCTTCATCAGTAATGTTTTCTTCTGGATTGCTTTCAGTTCTCTTAGCTTTTTCATCATTAAGTTTTTTCTGAGCTGCTTCAATAACTTTATCTTTACTTTGTACTTTAATTTCACTTTCAGTATTTTGGTCATCATTTTGTAATTTAACGATTAAGTCGCCACCACTAATATGACGCATTTCAAATTCACCATCAAGATCTAGGAATAAACCAACAATTTGACGGTCCATATTATTACCACGGGTATACCCCAAATTATTTAAATGGTCAACTGATGGTATTGAATACATTGTTCTTTCAATATTAATTTCAGTTGTACCTTCAACAACCTTAACCGGCACTTCAATAGTTGAAGTATTATTATGGGAATCTGTTACTTCATAAGTTACTTGGTATTCACCAGCTTTTGTTGTATCTATAGTATCTAATGTTTTCTTTATTTTAGTTGTTAAGTCACCATCTTCCATGTCCTTAACAAAAATTCTAAAACGGGCATCATGTTCTAGATCAATAATAGTTCCAACTGGAACAGTTATTTTAGTAGCACCATAAAAGAATGGTTTATTCTTGGTACTCCAATATTCTTCTTTTGGAACATAATTACTTTTTTCTTTAGCAGTATCTTCAGGTATAGTATTACCAAAAGAGATTGGTATAAACAGATTAAATAATAAAGCAATAATTAAAAATATATTACATATACGTACTAATTTCTTCATAAGCAACCCCCTAATATGTATAAATTGTAATATAAGGGGGTGATTTTCGTCAAATTTTGCCCTACTTTTTGGGAAAAAAATTAAAAAAAGAAGTTCTTATTCAGAACTTCCATTAAATTTTTCTTCAAGCATTTTAATAGGTTTTGATTTATCTTTCATAATTCCAGAAATAGATTCATCATGATGAATAGAATAAATTATTTCCGCTACTTCTTTAGAACAATCACAAACATGTAACCATTTATATTTTAAGTATTCTTTAGGAATATAAGATAAATTAGTAGTATATAAACCATCAAATTTACCAGCTTTATAATATTCTTCAAATTGTTCAACACCTTTAGTAAATAAAGCATAAGTTACCATGATATAGATTTTTTTGACATTACGTTTTTTTAGTTCATCAATAACATCAAACATACTACCACCACTAGATATCATATCGTCAGAAACAATGGCCGTAAAACCATCAAGTTCTGGATTACCAGAATAATCATGAGATATGACAGGATATTTACCATCAACTAAATGGTTATAATCTCTTTGTTTAACAAAGCTACCAGCTTCACGATGAATATGATCATAGTTAAAACTATTTAAATAGACATTACGTCGACCAGTGGCGCCATTATCTGGAGCAACAAAAACTAATTTTTTTAAACTACTTTTAGAAGAATCATTAATAAAAGCTTCTAAGATAGTATTAGTAGCATAGAAATTATCAAATTCCATATTATGAATAGCATGTTCGACGCCTTCATCGTGAGCATCAAAAGTAATAAAACTCTTAACACCATTTAGCATATCTAATTCATGAAGAGACATACCACACATTAAGTTTTCTCTAGTATTACGACGATGTTGTCTACCATCATATAATAATGGCATGATGATATTAATATTTTTAGCATGACGATTACAAGCGCCAATACCATCTTTTAGTTGCATCATTATATCATTAGGACTTGTATGATTTATTAAACCACGCATTTTATATTCGATTGAATAATTACCAATATCAGTTAAGGTAAAAATATCTTTACCACGGACAGTTTCTTGAATTTCGACTTTTAAGTGGCCATCATCAAAGAAGACTTCATTCATCGGTAATAAAAAAGTATATTTTTCTTTATCTAAGCCATACATTTCAAGAAGGTGATCATTTACTTTGGTGCCTAAATCTTCAGCACTTTTAAATACCATTAATCTTAAATTATCTTTTTCAACTAATTTTTTCATTCCTACTCCTTCATTAGCAATATACTATTAAAAAATAAGATAAATCATAAACTCTATTATCACCAAAACCCTTTCCTATTATCATTACACTAAGATTATAACACGACATTAAAAAAAGTAAACGGGTAATGTTTACTTTTTAATTAATATTTTTAAACTAGTTAAAAGACTTATAATTTGATCTTTAATTTCTTCCTTAGTATGACTCGAATACTCTTGTAATAAGTCAATTAAAGTATAGATTTGTAATCTTTCATCTAAATAATTAATAGTGTTTAAAACCGAATATGACTTTTTAAAATAAGACATAAGATTATGATAATCATTTGGAATAGTTAACATATCGGTTTTAATACTTGCCCATTTCCAAGGCTCTTTTTGCATACGATAAAATATTTTAAAATCATAATCAATAGGATATGGTCTTACTTGTTCAAAATCGATTAAATAAACTTCTTGGTTATGATAGATAAAATTATCAAAGTGTAAGTCATGATGAATTAAACCAAAGATGTTATCTTTGAAGTAAATAGAACATTTATCTAGTAAAGGATTAAGATCAAATAATTCGCCTATATTAGTTTGATTTAATAAATCAGTTAATTCTTCTTTGATTTTTTGGGAAAATTCAAATGATTGAACGGGAATAGAATGAAGATTTTTGATAATCGTTGTTATCTCATTAATAATATTAACTTTTTCTTTTTCATCTAAATTGGGCCATATTTCATAAATAGTTGGACCATCTAGATAAGATATTATTTCATAAATATATGGAATTATCTTTTTAGAAGTATCAGCTAGATATAGCTTAGGAATATGAGAAATATCAGGATGTTCTTGATAAAAAGTTATTTCACGATTAAATGATTCTTCATTTTCATTATTTGTACAGATTCTTACGATATATTCCCCTACTTTATATATCGTATTAGTAAAACCAGAATTAATATATTGATAATCTGTGTTAGATAGAAATGATGTGTTAGCAATTATCTTAGTAATTAAAGAGTCATAGTTAGTTTTAGAATTAACACTTTCAACAATATCAGTTAAAGGACCTATTATGTCTATGTAACGATTTATTTCGTTAATAGTTTTTGTTACTTCGTTAGTAGCTAAAGATATTTCAGCTTCATCTTTTGTTAGAAGACCTAAACTACGTTTTAAATTATAATTTAACCAATTAAAACGATTTATTAAGTTACCACAGATAACATCATACCAATCAATATCTGGTAATGGTCTTTCTTTTAAATAAGTTTTTATAAAAGTAGTAAATTTTTCTTCACTAAAGATATTGTTTAAGAAACCTGACCAACATAGAGCTACTTCTAAGAGTTCTTGATATGGACAAGAAATGGTAGCTGCTTCAAAGTCAATAAGGATGGGTTCATTATCTTGCCACATAACATTTTTAGGATCTAAATCTTGATGAGATAAAGTATAATCTTTATTGATATTATTAAATCTTTCATTAGCTCGTTGTTGTAGTGAAGCATATTTTAAATAGTTATCTAAGTATAGTTCTTGATATGGCATTTTATTAAAGTTAGGATTTTTAAGATATGATGACCAATCATAGATTTCCGTATATTTAGTTATTTTAGGTATTAAGTTTAACTCAGAATAATCTAAGTTATGAATTTGAGCTAAGACAGAAGCGATTTTGGCACAGTGTTTGATAGTTATTTCTTCATCTTTTAAAACTTTACCATTTACAAAGTTAAAGACCATGTAATAATCCTCTTCATATTTATTTAAATAATTATTATTTATTTTTAAAGCATTAGAGACCCTTATATGATTAAGTGCTAGATAGTTAGAGATATTTTCGGAAGTAACAAAATTAGCATAAGCCTCAAGGCGACTTATAACTTCGCGATTTAGAACTTTAATAGCATAAACATTATTAGAAGTTTTAACTTTATACATTTGATGCATCAAACCACCAGTTAGTTTCTTAATATTTAATACTTTACCTAAGTTATAATTATTACAAAAGCCTTCAATATTCATATAATCACTTCCTTTTAATTTCACTGATTATTTTATAATAACTTTCATATCTTTCTTGAGTTATATTTTTATTAATTTCTTGTTTAATCGCACAAGTACTTTCTGGTTCATCATAATGAAGACAATTATGATACTTACATAAATTATTATAAGGAATAAATTCTTTAAAATAGTTTTTTATTTCACTCGAGTTAAAATTTTTTAAATCTAGACTTCTTATACCTGGAGTATCAATAATACCAGAATTATCTTGCCATAAATAATATTTAGATGAAGTTGTAGTATGACAACCACGTTTTGTTTTATGACCGATATTATTTGTTTTTACTAAGTTATCTTCGAGTAAATAATTAGTAAGGGATGATTTACCTACTCCACTATTACCAACAAAAATACATGTTTTATTAAGAAGTTTTTCTTTTAAAGTAGTTAATCCTTCATTAGTTTTTGTAGAAGTTTTAATTATGTCATAACCTAATTTTTCATAAAAATTAATTATTTTTTCTTCGTTTTTAGTAACTAAGTCATATTTATTAAAACAGATAATAAAAGGTATACGACTATTTTCTAATAGAATGATATAACGATCAATAAATTTTGGATGTAATGGAGGATCACTTACGGCTACCACAATAACAGCTAGATCAATATTAGTAGCAGTTATTTTATTAGTACCTAGAGAGTTTAATTTAGTACCATCAAACTTATCACGACTTAAAATATTTTTTCTTTTTATAATATCAGTTATTTCGTTATTATTTAGAATTACTTTATCACCGGGATAGATTAACTGATTAATAACATATGGGTATTTTTTAGATAATGTTACTTCATAAATCTTATTATCTTTAAAGACATAAGCATTATGATAACTAGTTTCAATTACAAGACCATAATCTTCCCTTTCTGGAATAAATTCAAGACTTATATTTTTTTCTTTTCTTGCTTTTTTAATATTTTCATATCTTTTATGATGTGTTATTTTAATCACCTTTCTATTTTTTAAATTTAAAAAGAACTTACTTTATAGTAAGTTCCACATAAAAGATAAGATAAATTATTTATTACCTAGTGTGATTAACTTACTATAAAGATTTTTAACAACATTTATATTTTTCATATAATCACACTCCTTTGCTAATTAAATCGTACTATATTATATTTTATTTGTCAATTTCTAACGATGAAAATATTTAATAGCTTTAGGTGATAAAGATAAGGTTGGATTTAAATCATTAAGGCGATCAACATCCATAAATTCATTTAGTAGTTCTTCAACAGTATAGTTACCATCAAAGATAGATTGAATGCGACTTCTAATATATTCTTTAGTTGAATTACTGCCATAGTAGTATTCTGAAAATAAATTATAAGCTCGAACATCAGAGATAACATATTTAGAATCAATTAGAGCATCATCTTCACTTTTTTCTTTTATTTTTAAATAATGATTTTTTAATTCACGAGCTAAAGTTTTGATTTCATAAATTCTTCTTGAATCTTCAGTTCTTAAAAGTGTATCAGATTCATCTAAAAGCTCAGCTAATTGAAGTTCAATAAAAATACTTAAGACTTCGGAATTATAATAAGAACCAATTGCTCCATTTACAGAATCTACTTCAGCATGAGTTATTTCATGAGCATAAGAACAAGAAGTTAATTCTGTTACTTTACTATTTAGGACAATACCTTCAAAAGAAATTGGCGGATAAGCATTTTCATCAAAATTGGTAATCAATTCTCCATAAAACATTTCTTTTCTATTGGTTTTAGGAAAAACTGGTAAAGCAAAAGGACTTACTTGTTGACGTTTAACTATTTTTAAAAAAGGCCAAGTATGGAAACATTTTAAATACTGAACATCATGCACTTTATAAAAAGCATTAAAGAAATTTCTCGTATCAAATAATGCATCTCTAATACTCATTGCATGGATATAATTTTTTCTTTTATTAGTATCTAATCTTCCTAAATGAGTTGATGTTACAATTATATCGTGACTTGGTACATAAGGTTCTATTTCACTTATATAACCTCTTTTTGCTATTTGTTCTCTTACTGATAATTCTTTCATTATTAATTCCTCCTTATATGTTTTTGAAAGATTTCTTCATTAATACTATTTTCATAATTTATATTAAAATAATTTAATAATTCTTCAACACTCATATGATGACTAAAGATTCTTTGAATACCGACCATTATAGTTCTTCTTGTATCAATATCACCTTTCATATAGATATCGAATAAATGATAAGCTTTTATTGTACTATGTAAGTATGAAGTACCTTCAATTAAGATATCTTGAATTTTACTGTCTTCAGAATCGTAATATTTATCTAATTCATTTATTATTTCACGTAATTCACGAAGACGAAAGAAATCATGAGCACGCATTATATTTTTGTTGGGACTTTCAAAGGCTTCTACTAGTTCTAAAAAGATACTTAGTAATTCCACATTATTATAATCTTGAATACTACCTGGGATATGATTTAATTGCGTATGAGTTATTTCATGAGTATAAGCAAGTGGGGCTAATTCAGTTAATTCTTTTGATAATTCGATCCAACGATATCTTAAAGATGAACAGACTTTAGAACCAGTACGAAATAATAGTACTTCATGAGAACATCCATAGAAGATATCGGTATCAGCTACTCTTTTAACAGGTAAAGCAAAAGGATGAGTATACCCCGAAGCTTCAAAACTAAATGTTAAAAATCTAATAGTTTTTTCAAAAGGAACCTGTCTAATATCAAAGTATTTTAGAAGGAATTCTCGACTAGTATTTAAAACGTCTTTTTTAGACATGGGCTTAACTTTTATTTTTTCTTGTAATAATGGTTCGATTGAAGAAGCAATACTAATTAATTTATTTGTTGGTTGTTTAATCTCAGGTAATTCTTTATAACCACGACTTTTTATCTGCTCAGCATAACTAGTCATATTAATCCCCCCTTTTTGCTAGGAAAATATTATAAGGTAAGCTTTATAATATGTCAAAAACAAATTGCATATTAAAAGAATAGATATTTTTATCTATTCTCTATTTTTCTAGACGACTAGCAAAAACTGGTTTTTGATAATCTTCAAAACTAGCTACTTTAGCTAATTTCTTTTTGGGATCTTTTAAAGTTTCACTACTTAAATCAGTTTGTTCAACCGGTGGAGTATATGATTCTGGAATATGATGACCAAGAGTTCTAGCTTTATCAGTACCGAATAATAGATATGCACTGCTAAACTTTCTTGCTTTTAAACTTCCTGGATATCTATCATCATTTCTTGTAATACTCCATGTATTATCAATATAATAATATTTACCATCAACTAAAACAACGTTCCAAACATGGCCACCACCAACAACTGCTCTTGTATTAACATTCATCTCCGGATTATTTAATAATAAAGTTGTGGCATGAGCAATACCATTGCATAATCCAAAATTAGATAATAGAACATTTTCAGGACTATCGACCAATTGACGAGTAATTTCAAGACCTTTAGAATCAGTAATATATGTTCCATCACTAGCTTCGCTTTTATTTTTTGCTGCGACATATTGAACATGATCTTGAATATAATTTGATATTAAAATTACCTTTTCTAAATCAGATAAACCCTTATATTGTTCTGATAAGATATGAATTATTTGACGAATTTTTTTTAGTTTTTCTAAAGAAACACATTGATATGAATTACTACAATATGGATGAAGTGTTATACAATTGTGATACAATGATATTTGTTGATGATCTGGTATTTGAGGTATCCATAAGATATATGGAAAAGGAATTTCAATTTTAGCTTTTTGAAAAAATGATAAATCAATATAAGATCGATCTTTATTTTCAAAGTCATCAATTAAAGATAAGGTTACATCTTCAGGAGCATCTAATTTTTCTTCAAATAACTTTAAACATTCATAACTTTCAGAATAAAAAGTAAGACCTTTCTTTATAGAAATTAGCTTTTTTACCAAATCAAAGTTATTTTTTAATAAATCAATACTATCAATGTATATGCTATAACAGAAATGTTTTTCTATTTCTTCTGTTGTTTTACCAATGTAGTCGCTAAGTTTAGTGAAATATGTTCTAGGTTCTTCATTCCCTGTTTTTTTTTTTGGTGGTAATGCTGGTGGCATCACAATTAATTTCCCCCTTTTAATATGATATATAATTTTTACCAATTAAATATTTTCTTCATAGGCTTAATAATATAAACTCTTATAGTTAAATTGTCAAATTTACATTAAACAAAAAGAAGAAATAATTATTATTGTTTCTTCTTTTTTTTAATTACTTCGACCTTATATTTTCTTAAAGTAAATAAAGTTACTCTTTTACTACAATTAGGACATTTAGCGTGGTTAATTCCTCTTTTATTAGGTAGTGGTAGTTTTAATGTTGTCTTACAATGATGACATTTTTTATAAACATATGTATCGCGATCTTTAAAATTACGAATTAAATTATGAAATGGTTTAGTTATTGTTTTAATAAATTTTAAATACATTTTATTTTCTTTATAACGAGCACTTTTATTTTTAGATAATAAACGATATAAGAAGATTAAGAAAATAATTATGGGTATTATATCTAAAATAAAAGTATGAGTAAATAAACTGATAATTAAAGTTATTAACCATATTACTAAGATTAAACGATTTAATTCATCAATAAAATGTTTTAAGATATCTTTTATACTTGGTAACTCTCCATTATTAAATGGCATAGGTAACCTTCTTTCTATTTAATTTTATGGCCATTAGTAACTAAATAATTAATATATGAAACAAAATCGATATCATATGGAGGATTTTGATATTCATAGATGGATAAAGTTTTAAGTTCTTCTTCATTTAAGAATGATGAGGCATAGTTAAGTTGTTTTTGATACGCATCATTTAATAGTTCTTCAAGATTATTAAATTCATGAAGACCTTTATTTAGAGCATCAGCATGTTCAAAATGATAAAACTTATTATTTTTTTCGTATACTAGGAAAGTATGAGTTGGTCCACCATTTTCGTATGGTAAGCTAAAGATTAAGAAGTATGTTTTAAAGATATAGTTATGTTTAGTAAACCAATCACGTTCTATTTCGACTTGATCAAAACAATGACCTAATTTAGTTTCTAATAACTTTTCAGGTGATGATAAAGTCCAGGATAGAATATTTTTATCAAAGTCTTTACCATTACCTATTATTCTTTGATGATCAGGAGTAACAAAACCATACTCTATTTGATCCATAAATTTAAGTAGTTCTTCTGGGGTAGTAACATCTTCGTATTTTATAATAATCACCTACTTTATTTGAATTAAACATTCAATATCAGGATTTAGTAATTTTTTAAATTCTTCACCATCAGTTAAATTACCGATAATACTACCATAATGAGTTGGAATAACTGTTTTAGGTTTTATAGTATTAATTAATTCAGCGGCTTCTTTATAATCACAAGTAAATTTACCACCAATTGGAACTAAAGCAATATCACAATTTACAGATTTAGCTTCAGGAGCTACATCAGTATCACCAGAGACATATATTCTTTCATCATTTAATGTAATAATATAATCGACATAGTTTTTAGCACGGGGATGAAATTGTTTATTTAGATTATAACTAGGTATTGTTTCAACAACGATATTTTCGATGGTATAAGTTTCATTTGGGTCAACACCAATTAAGTTTTGGGGATTTATTCTGTGACTTAAAACTTCAGGTGCAATACTATTCGGAACAACAATTAGAGTATCATCTTTTTTTACTTTATTGATTGAATCAAAATCTAAATGATCATAATGGTCATGAGTTATAAAAATTATATCAGCATCATAAGTTTCTGTTTCAATTTTAAAGGGATCAAAATAGATTACCTTATCACTAGATATTTTTATACTACTTTGCGTATTAACATATATATTATTTTTCATTTTATCTACTCCATTCTTTTTCATTAATATTATTAATTCTTATATATTCTTTTTTAAATAATTCATCATCATAAATTATTCTATTTAAATCTTTTAAATATTTAGTGTATTCAGGATCATTAAAATACATTTTATTATTGGCATAACCTGAATGACCAAATTTGTTTTGTAAGTGACTTTGGGATTCTTTAATCAATTCTTCTAGGGAGATATCTGGATTATGTTTTAAGCGATAAGCATAGGTTCTTTTAAATGATTCATCTAATGTGGTATTACGATCGGCTGAGGAAACTATCTTACCATAAATTGAACGAGGTTCAGTATCACTAGAAGCGCGATGATCTTCAACAGCTTCAGCCATAATATTTATTTCTTCTTTAGTAAACCAATTAAGTAAGTTTTTATCATTTCTTAAAATTTTAGCTGATAATATTTCATGATTCTTAGAATCAATGTGATGAGCTATATCATGATAATAAGCAATGGTATAAACCATATTTAAATTAATATCTTTTACTTGTTTAGCAAAATTTAAGCTACGACGTAGAACATAATTAATATGATTCATATTATGACCAGGATCATTTTTATTATTTTCAATACTTATATTTTCGGCTAAATACTTTTTTAAATTATCATTAATCATATAATCATCTCTTTTGTATTATACCATAATTTAAGTGAATAAAAAAAGAAGACCTACACTTCACTAAAAATGAAAGGATCTCCTTCTAATAAGTTTACTAATTCTTCATTAGAATAATTATGTTCTAATTTATAATCTTCAATATCGAAATCATCTAAATCTAAAAGATAAGGATTAGTATCAAATAAAATATTTAAATCATTTAAACCAAGACTTAATAATTCATTAATAAGACCAACAACATCTTCTTTAGTACGAGATAAATAATTAGGATTACTGATTAAGATATTTTTTATCATACGTGTATCACATTTAATTAAATATAAAATATCGATGAGAATATTTAATTCAGGTTCATCTAAGATATTTGCATTTAATTCTAACATACTTTTTAATTCTTCTTCACTTATACCAAGTTCAACTAACTTTTCCATATGTTTGCTCCTTATATTTGTTAAAATCGTATATTTCTATTAGTTCACCTTTAGTAATATGAAAACGTTTCTTAAAATATGGTTCATCACTAAATAATAAGTAATAATCATCAGGAGATGGGGTTAAATTCTGTTTTTTTAAGAATTCATATCTGGCATAGGTTACACTAACACTTTGCATTAACTGTTTAGGGTCATTTATAACAACTTCTTTTAAGTTAATACTAATTAAATATTTTATTTTATCTTCGATGTTTTGTAAACTAAAACCGAATAAACCAGGAAAGATTGTTAACATATTAAGAACTTGTTCTTTAGTTATATCAAAGTTCATTATATCTTTTATTCTTTTTTGCATACGAGTTTTCTTATAAGTATAGATAGCAGGATGCATTAAAGTCATTCTTAGAATATCTTTTTCTTTAAAACCAAGATTTATTAATTCATCTATTTTATCTTTTAAAGTATCACTACTATAACCGAATAAAGCAGGACTTTTATAAAACAGCTTTAAAACTTGTTTCTCAGTATAACCTAGTTTTATAGCATCACTTATTTTAGATGATAAAGTTTCTTTACTATGACCTAATACGGATGGATTTAGTTTAACTATTTTATGAGCTTGGTCTTTGGTGTAACCTATAGCTTCTAAATCAAGTAGAGCTTGCTCCATATTCGGTAAAGCATAGGCAAATAATTTAGAGATATTACGAGTCATTTTTAACATATCTTTACGAGTATAACCTAAAGACATTATTTCTTTTTGACGATTAGCAATAGTTTCTTTACTATAACTTAAGATATTTCCATTACCAACTATCATCTTTAAAGCTTCACTTTTGGTATAGCCTAAATCTTTTAAATTTAATATTTTATCTTCGATATTCTTTTTAGCCAAGCAGAAGGTTTCAGAAAAAGAAACTACTAAACGAATGATATCTTGATCTTTAAAACCAAGTGTTTTTAAATCTTTAATTTTTTGTTCAAGATTAGTAACAGCTAAACCATAAATATTTGGTGAAAATAAAATCATTTTTATAATTGATGATTTAGGTATTTGTAAGCCTTCTAAGAATAAATTATTTTCTTTAGCATGTTTTAAAATAGTATCTTCTTTACTACCTTGATCAACTAAAGTATTAATAATGTATCTATTCTGCTCTTCAGTATAACCATAAGATATTAAATATTTTGCTAATTCAGATTCATTAGCCATGATATCACTACTTTCTTTAACGTTTTAGAGTAATTATTCAACTTTAGTAAAATGAGAGCGATCGGCACCACATAAAGGACAAGTAAAGTCGTTTGGTAATTCTTCATCAGTTTCTAGTATATAACCACATAGGTCACAAACATATTTATATTTACCAGTTTGTTTTGGTTCTTCTTCTTTTTCATAAGTTGGGGCTTTTTTAGGAGCTTTGCCTTTGATAACTTCATGATAATAACGATAAGTCATTTCTTTTTCATCATTATATTTTTTAGTATCAACAACACGCGCAATAATTATATCGTGAGTATTAGCATCAACAATATTTTCAACTTCACAAACTAAATAGCCACATACTCCTTCATTAATAACTTTAATATTATTTACAACATCATAATTAAAGTCTTTAAATTTATCAGTATCTTTAGATGTTGTAAAACCGAAAGTCGAAATAATATTAGGATTTATTTTTTCGTTTATTATAGCAACAATAAATTTATGAGATTTTTTAATTATCTCACTAGTATAATTTTCTTTATTTAAACTAATAGA
>CANQOH010000033.1 GCA_947625425.1 uncultured Bacilli bacterium | reverse complement strand
TTCAAATGCCCCTACCTGCTCATTTAGATGCTAGTGTTATTCAAAATACAATCAGTCCTTTAAAAGATGTTGATGGTCTAACTTATGTTAATGCTGGTAAGTTAATTCAAAATGTTAATGGTTTAGTCCCATGTACTCCTAAAGGAATAATTGATCTTCTTGATGAACATGAAATAGCTTTAGAAGGAACTAATGTCGTTGTAATTGGTCGTAGTATTTTAGTTGGTAAACCAATTGCTAATTTATTAGTAAATCGTAATGCTACAGTTGTCCTATGTCATTCTAAAACTAAAAATATTGCTGAAATAACTAGAAATGCTGATATTATAATCGTTGCAATTGGTCATAAACATTTCTTAACTGAAGATATGGTTAAAAAAGATGCTGTTGTTATCGATGTTGGTATTAACCGTGAAGATGGTAAATTATATGGCGATGCTGACTTTGAAAACATTAAAGACAAATGTAGTTATATAACTCCAGTTCCTGGTGGTGTTGGTCCAATGACTGTTTATGAACTAATGAGCAATGTTCATCTAGCTTATACTCTACGTAAAAAATAATTAGATATACCCATATCTAATTTTTTTATTTTTTCTTTTTACATTTTTGTTATTAACATATTGACAATAACTATTATGTTTAATATAATAATGTTATCAAGAGAATTAATTTTTTTGGTATCAGTTATTAATAATATGTTAATAACAAACTATAATGATAGGAAGAGAAAATATGGAAGACTATGAGAAAAGTGGAACTGTTTTCATAGCATATAAAGGAAGAGAATTTAGCTATGAAGACATTCAAAGAAGGCTTAATTCCAATTGTCCATATAACTACTCTGTTAATCACAAAGAGATATCAAATACAGGGATAATTTTCGCTAAAATTGTCTACGATAGTTATATGGAAGATCGTGATCCCTTCTGGAATTCTAATAATAAAATATTAACTGTTAGTGGTTATAATCAAGATGAAATAACAAATGCTGTCAATGACTTTCGTCGTTATCGTCTTGATGATAGTGATCGATATCAAAGATTAATTAATTTACTTTATCGTGATCATAAATATGAAGTATTTAAAATCCTTAGTAGTTACATGCATTTTTGTTCTGTTATTTGGGATGCTAATTCTGAAGAATTAATTGCTGGTGTTACTAAACCCAATAATGAAAATACTCATCTATATATAGGTTATACTAAAATAAATCATGAAGTAATGTATTCAAATGGTCGTGATATTTTAAGCTATTTCTGTAATGAAATAGAAGAAGTAAAAAATAATACTTATATCGTAAATGGTGAAGAATTTAATATTGATGGTACAAAAATTAAAGATGATTCATTTATTCCTCGTACTAGACAAAATGCTGATAACTTATTAGATAATTTAAACGCCCTACTATTCTCTATTACTAATGAAGCTGTTAGAGATCGAATAAGTAAAAACCTAGAAGAATATTTAGCTTCACCTGATCCGCAAAAAAAGATAAGTGATTATTTAACTAAAGAATTAAATGCTGAAACCCAAAAAGCTTTACTTGAATTAATTAAACATGCTATCGAAGAGTTTAATATGGAAGGTAATATTGATCATTTATTAAGAACTATTTTTGATAAAATACTTGAAGATTATACTAAGACTATTAATGTCCCAGTATCTCATAGTATTATCATTAATAATACGGAAGTAGCTCATACAACTGGAGGATTCTATCACGAAAAATATGAACAAATATTAAGACAAACTGCTTTAGATGAACCAATCATGTTAATCGGCCCAGCTGGTAGTGGTAAAAACGTTGCTGTTTCGCAAGTAGCTGAATCTTTAGGACTTCATATGTATTATACTAATAATGCTTCAAACGAATTTAAACTAACTGGTTTTATTGATGCTGGCGGTACTTATCGTGAAACCGAATTTTATAAAGCTTTTAAAAATGGTGGTTTATTCTTCTTAGATGAAATTGATAATTCCGATCCTTCAGCTTTAATTGTTATTAATTCAGCTTTAGCTAATGGTTATATGGCTTTTCCTCACGAAACAATTGATAGACATCCTGATTTTCATATTATAGCTGCTGCTAATACTTGGGGTAAAGGTGCTGACTTAGAATATGTTGGTCGTACTGCTTTAGATGCTGCTACTCTAGATCGTTTTGATAATATCTTCTTTGATTATGATCGTAAACTAGAAGAATGTTTATATCCTAGTGAACAAGTTTTAAAATTTATGTGGTCCTTTAGAGATGCTGTTTTAAAATCAAAAATCCCTCATGTTGTTTCAACCAGAGGAATTGGTAAGGTATATAAAAAAGAATTAAATAAAATACCTGTTCCAGATATCTTAACATCTAATGTTGTCAAAAATCTAGGTCAAGATGATTTAAATATGATAATCGGTAATATGCAAAATATTAATTTAAGTAACATCTATTATCAAGGCCTTAAAAGTCTAAAACTAAGTAGGTAATTATGTATCGTTTATATCGTCAAAATAACTATAAAGTTATGCATTATAAATTTTATTCTTTATCAGAATTTATCGATTATCTAAAAACCCATCAAGTATGTCAAGATATCTTTAGTGATCCAAGTAGTATTAAAGATGATTATGACTTTACTCTCACCCACTCTCTAGATGAAGCTTATAAATTATGTTTATATGGTTATCATGAAGAATTTGAAAAATTAATTGAGTTAAAAATTAAATTAGAAAAATATATTAAAATGAGTAAAAAACGTAATAAACAATTTAATGACTATATCGGTTATGTTCCTGATGTAAAAGCTTACTTAGAAGGAAGTCCTCTATCTATGTTAAATAAGACTCAAACCAGAAGAAAGAAAATAGATATTTATCTAAATACTTCTTTTTATGGTTATACTAGAGCTAATGCTATCTTTAATCGTGGAGCTATCATCTTAACTATTGTTGAATTATTAGAAAATTTAGGTTATAGCGTCGACTTACATATCTTTGAAATGTCTACTGTTGAAGATCAATTACATTTTAGTGAATTTATTTTGAAACAAGAAAACGAACGATTAAATCCCCAAAAATTATATTTCTCTTTATGTCATCCATCCTGGATCAGAAGACTAAACTTCCGTCTTATCGAAGAATCTCCAGATGCTACTTATAGTGGTTGGGCCTCTGGTTATGGCCGACCAAGTAACTTTCAAACTATCAAAGAAATTATAAAGCCCCAAAAAAATGATATTATAATTCCTACAATTGATGAAATAGGTATTAGCGGTTATGATTTAGTTGATGATACCAATAATTTATTTGAATATATCAATCGTCAAGGTGAAAAAGATTTTGTTCTAGAACGTATTAATAAACTAACTTTAAATAAATAGAAGATATTTCTTTATCTTCTATTTTTATGATATTATAATTATTGCGAGGTGATACATATGAATATTAAAAACTTATCTATGTCTTTTGGTTTACAAGAAATATTCGATGATGTCACTATTCAAATTAAAGATAAAGAAAAAGTTGGTATTATCGGTATGAATGGTGCTGGTAAATCAACTTTCTTTAAATTAATCATGGGTAAATTAGAACCTGATAATGGTAAAATAATTTTAAAACCTGGTACGCGTATTGGTTTCTTACCCCAAGTAATCAGTGATGAAATACCTAGTATGGATATCTCTGTCTTTGATTATTTACTAAATGGTAGACCAATAAAAAAATTAGAAGCTGAATTAGCTAAAGCTTATACTGATGCCAGTACCGAAACTGACGAACAAAAACTAAAATACATCATGAAACAAATTGGTAAATTACAAGAAAAACTAGAATATTATGAAGTTTATAATGCGGAGAATATTTTACTTAAAATAGTTACTGGTATGAATATTGATAGTGATTTACTAGATATGAAATTATGTAACCTATCTGGTGGTCAAAAAAGTAAAATAGCTTTTGCTAGATTACTCTATTCTAATCCTGAAGTTCTTTTATTAGATGAACCTACCAACCATTTAGATCTCGATACTAAAGATTATATAATTAATTATTTAAAAAATTATAATGGAACAATCTTAGTTATATCTCATGATATTGAATTCTTAGACCAAGTTACTACCCAAACTTTATATGTTGATAAAGCTACTCATAAAATGGAATTATTCCCTGGTAATTATGAAAAATACTTAAAAATAAGAAATGAACGTTTAAAAACTCAAGAAAGAATTTATGAAAAACAAGTTAAAGAAGAAGAAAAATTAAAAAGAATAATTGCTAAATATATTGGTGGTAATGAAAAGAAAGCTCGTATTGCTAAAGATCGTCAAAAGAAACTTGCTCGTCTAGAAGAAAATAAAGTAACTTTAGAAAAGAAACAAAAAACAACTAGATTCAAAATGAAAATAAATCATCCAAGTGGTATTGTTCCTTTAAAAGTTGAAAACTTAAAATTTGGTTATAATCCAGATAATATCTTAATTGAAAATTTAACTTTTGATTTAAGTCGTGGTGAAAAATTTTTAATTGTTGGTGAAAATGGTATTGGTAAATCAACTTTATTAAAATTAATTGTCGGTAATTTAACCCCTTTATCTGGAACAATTGATTTAAATGAAAAAGCTGAAATCGGTTACTATGCTCAAGAACACGAATTACTTGATAATGAAAAAATAATATTAGAAAACTTTGATGAATTTAACTTAAGTACTAAAGAATTAAGATCCTTCTTAGGTAACTTCTTATTTTCTGGTGATGAAGTATATAAAAAAGTTTCATATTTATCTCCAGGAGAACGAAGTCGTGTCGCTCTAGCTAAACTTGCCTTAACTGGTGCTAATCTTCTTATCTTAGATGAACCAACTAACCATCTAGATCCTGAAACCCAAAAAATCATTGCTGATACCTTTAAAGATTATGAAGGAACTATGTTAGTTGTTTCCCATAATCCCGAATTTGTTGATAACTTAGGTGTTGAAAGAATGTTAATGTTACCTAGTGGTGAAATAAGATATTACGATAAAAATACTGTTTTATATTATCAAGAATTAAATGAAAAAAGTAAATACAAGAAGAGTTCTAAAAATAATTAGAACTTTTTTTCTTAAAACTAGACACTAAAAGTGTTTAATCACCTATTTTTCTTTGTCAAAACCTTTCATTTAATATAAAATATAAATATAAGGTAGAGAATGGGTGGTAATATGTATACAAGTGTCGAAGAAGCCATATATTTTATGGTTAAAGCAAATCGCGGAATTAAAATGAAAAATGAAAACATCGACAAATGTTTTCATGCCATGGTTGTTTATTCGATGATCAGAGATATTAGTACTGCTGATGATGTCTTAGTATCTGCATTATTACACGATATTATAAATGATACGGAATACGGATATGAAGAGATTGAAGAAAAATTTGGTACATTAGTAGCTGATATGGTTTCTGATCTATCAGAAGATATGGCAATCACTAAATGGTTAGAAAGAAAAAAAGAATATATAAGAAGAATTAGAAATAATGAAGATATAAATGTTATAAATATTATGGTAGCTGATAAACTACATCTTTTATTAGCTAATTATAATAACTTTCTAAAACAAGGAGATCGTATTTGGAAAAGTACTGGTGGAACTAAAGATGAAAATTGCTGGTTATATCATGAAGTATATAATATAGCTGTTAAAAAAGAAGCCAATCCTAAATTACTAAAAAGATATAAAGAGTTATTAGATATCTATTTTGGTGAAACAGATGAATAAATTTCTTTTACTATGTCGTAAATATTGGAAAAAAGTAATTTTCACTCTTAGTATCTTAATCTTTATCTTTATTATGACTTTACTTTTAACTAATAATGTTAGTAATTTTGATAATTATGTTTATAATCTTATTATTAAATTAAAATGCGAACCAGTAACTATCTTCTTTAAATTTATATCTTTCTTATGTAGTACTTGGTTCATTCTTATCTCAACTATTTTAATAATGATCTTTAGTAAAAATAAAAAGAATGCTTTTCTCATCGCTCTTAATGTTTTATTATGTTATATTCTTAATCAAACATTTAAATTCATCTTTGTTCGTGAAAGACCTATTGATATTAACCTAGTAATTGAAAATGGTTATAGTTTTCCTTCCGGTCATTCAATGATTAGTTTAGCTTACTATGGTTTTTTTCTCTATATTATAGATCATAAAAAAATGAAGAATCGTTATAAACTATTATATTCTTCATTATTAACGATATTAGTTTTATTAATCGGTATTAGTAGAATATATCTAGGTGTCCACTTCGCTAGCGATGTTCTAGCTGGTTATGCTTTATCAATGGCTTACTTAATAGTTTATATTAAATTATTTTACAGAAAAATGAAAATATAAAAAGATTTTAGCCAAAAACTAAAATCTTTTTTTATGAACCAGTACTTAGATATTTTTTTGAGCCTTTATTAAATATCCAAATACTAGGTATTAAGTAAATTATAACTATTAAAGGAAGTAAAGCGAATAAATAATTATCACTCTTCCCTATTAAGTATAATAAAGGATAATAATTAACTAATGCATAAGGAATTATAAAAGTAAATATTCTTCTAAAAACTTTATTATATATGCCAATCGGATACTGAGCACAATGCTTACCACCATCCGTAAAGACATTTCTAACTTCTAAACCTTGTACTGTTAAAAAGCAATAAGAAGCAGCTATTAAAAAGATACAGAAGAAAATAACTACACTACTTAAAATCATTAAAATAACTGTTAATAATTTTAAAGGATTCCATATAATATCTAATTTAATAAGCGAATAAACTAATATAATTAAACTCTGTATAATACGAGCTGTCTTAACATAATCTATTTGAAATCCCATTGTTTGTAATAAGATATTTTGTGGTCTAAGTAAAATACGATCAAAGTCTCCATTAACAACTAATCGATCAAATTGATCTATACCTCTAGCAAAAGTTTCATTCATTGAATAACCAAAATGAATAATACTAAAAGTAAGTAATACTTCATATATATTAAAACCTTGTAAATTCTTAAACTTATCAAATAAAGTAAGAATTATAAAATAATAAGTAAAGAAAACAAATATTTGGGAAATTAACGATAAGATAAAAGAAGCTTTATATTCTAAAATAGCTTTTAAATGTAACTTTAAATAATCTTTATATACTTTCATTATCCACCTTGAACAACTACTCTTTTTAAAATCTTATCTGTTAATTTCATTCCTATAAAGATAATAACTATTACCCAAAATAATTGAATAATAATTCCTTTTATCATTTCCATCCCTACTATATTTCCACAATATATACGAAAAGCAAAATCACTTATATAAGCAAATGGTAATAAAGAAACAACCCCTTTTAAAATATTGGGAAATAAAGGAATAGGTACTATCTGTCCACTTAGTATCTCTGCAATACTTGAATACATACCCATAACACCTTTACCATCTGTTGTATAAAAAGTTAAGATATATATTAAAGTAACCAAAGCTGTTACTAATAAAGAAGATAATGCTAATACTAAAATAAAAATAATAAATGAAGTAATACTATATGGTAAAGCTAAATTATACGGTTCTGGTAAGATTAAAGCTATTAGAATAAGCGGAATACATCTTAAAGTAACTGATGATAGTTTAGAAGATAATATTCTAGTAAACCACATTAAATACAAATTCTGAGGACGACATAACTCATAAGCTACATCACCATTTCTAATCATATTTAATATTTCATTATCACGATGCCAAATATATATTAAAGAAAAGAAAGCTTGATTTAACCACATATAAGTAATTATCTGTCTTAAACTAATATCAACATTACTTGCATCCCCTGAACCATAAAATGCTATATATACCATAATAAATACTAAACCAAAAAATAATTGTGTACAAAGACCAGCTATAGCTGCTGCTCTATATTGTAATCCAACACTAAATTTTAATTTAAAGAACGAGATATATTGTTTCATATAGTTTGATAAAGATTAATAATGATGTTATCCAAAGATTCATCATCTATCTCTAGATCTTTAATATCTATTTTTTGTGATAAATATTTTAGAAAATCTGAAATATTTAAAGTATCAGAATCAATCATAAATTTATAACCTTCTATTGTTTTTTCTTGTTTAATAATTCCCTTCTTTCTTAATTTACTTAATTTTGTTTTTGTTGTAACCGATACATATTTACGATGGTCATATTTTTTCTTTAAATTATTTAAATTGCCATCATAAACAACTTGACCATTACCAATCATGATAATTCTTTTAGCTAAAGCTTCAATGTCGCTCATATCGTGAGTGGTTAGAATAACTGTCACTTTTTGTTCTTTATTTATTCTTTTAATAAAATCACGAACTATTTGTTTAGATATTGCATCCAAACCTATCGTCGGTTCATCTAAGAATAATATTTTTGGCTCATGTAAAAGTGAAGCAGCTATTTCACAGCGCATTCGTTGACCAAGACTTAATTGTCTTACAGGAATACGAATGATATCTTCAATGTTTAATAATTTTATCAAGTATTCTTTATTCTTTTTAAACTTTTGTTCATCAATTTTATAAATATCTTTTAATAAATCAAAAGTATCTTCAGCAGGAATATCCCACCATAATTGTGAACGTTGTCCAAATACAACCCCAATTGATGAAACATACTTCTTACGATCTTTCCAAGGATTAAGACCATTAACCGTGACTTCTCCATCATCTGGTATTAAAATACCTGATAAAATTTTGATAGTAGTTGATTTACCAGCTCCATTTTGGCCAATATAACCAACTATACTACCTTCTTCAATATCAAAAGAGATATCTTTAATAGCTTCTATATACTTGTAATCTCTTTTAATAAAGTTTTTTAAAGTAGCTTTAATTCCTGATTGTTTTTTAGCTACCTTAAAAGTTTTTTTAATGTGCTTAACATTGATGAAAGACATTTTTACACTCCTTTCTAACCTTTTTACAACGCAAAAAAACTAGATTATAAAATCTAGCTACATTTACAACGCAAAAATCCAGATATTTCTATCTAGCCCATGTTGTAAAAAATATATAAATGTAGTTCTCTTGCAAAAAAGTCAATTTCATTATATAAAACTCTCAAGACTTTTGCAAGAAAAAAATATCTATTTAAGATATTTTTCTAAATTATTAACTCGATATGTTGGTTCACCCATTTGACTAGTTGAAACAAAGCCTGGTTCTGCATTAATAACATTAGGTATTCTATTAACTATATCTGCACAAGTAAGTTCAACTGTACTAGGTCTTTTAACCGTAATAGTTGTTTCTGGTTCACCAATAATTGTCCATTCATTCGTATCAACTTCATCTGGTGCATAAACTTTACCAACACACTCTGCTTCAATTGTAATACCTTCTTTAGTTTCTGCTGTAACTAAAGCACTCATACCTGTCGCATCTCCAGCTTTAATTACCATTCCTAAAGTACTAGAATTTAAATCTTCAGTATAAGTCTGTGGTATACATTCCTGTTTCATACTTACAATATTTAAATGTAATTTATCAGCTAACCAACCAACAGTATTCCACATATAAGAAGGTGCATAATTACCATATTTAATAATATTAAGTCTTTCTTCATCGCTAATTCTATCCGCTGAAGCTATATCTTTATCAAATGCATCTAAAGTTAAACCCGCTCCATGAGCTTTCGCTAAAGCTAAACCATAATCTTCAACATTATATGAAGAAGAACCTTTTATTTTTGTAATCTTATGTGTCGTTCCTGCTAAAACACTAATTAAATTACCCCAAAATACATCTTGATAACCACATCCGGTAATTGTAACTTTATTAGCTTTAGCTAAAACATCTAATTCGTGATAAATAGTTGGATTAGAATTACTAGCAAAGAAAGCCTCTTCACAAGTCGTAATAACATTTACTCCTAAACTAACACAAGTTCTTACTAAATCTTTTATATCATTTAATAAACTCATTGTTGTAATAATAGCTATATGAGGTCTAGTAGCTTTAATATAATCAGCTAAATCATTAACCCCTACTATATTAACATTTTGTACTTCTCCACCCATAACTGCACTAATATCTTTACCAATTAGTTTAGGATTAATATCAACAGCTCCTACTATCTTAGCTCCATGTTCAAAAACATAACGCATTGTATAAACGCTCATTTTTCCACAGCCAATTTGAAAAACTCTAATTTTCTCCATTTTTTCACCCTATCTATTCTTTAACTTATTTCAGATAAATCTACATTTTCTTCTTTTATTAAGTCTGCAAAATCAACTTTAAACTTCTCAATTGCTTTCTTCTTAGCATCATCATATACATTTCTCGCATTACATATTGCTTTATATATATGTTTAATACGACAAACATTTTCATTATCAAACAATGCATAAGTAAAAGCATTAGAAACTATTGTTAAACATATATCTGGATATCTACTAGATATTTCATAAATTCTTTTATATTCATCTGTCATATCAACAATAAATCTCATTATTCTTTCAATAACAAATGAAGTATATTCAAAATGTACTCCTGTCTTAGCTTCTATTTTAGGATAAGTACCCATTAATATTTTAACCGTTGTTTCCTGATCAGCTTCTAATACATCTATTTTTTGGAAACGTCTCAAGAATGCTCTATCTTTTAAAATATATGTTTCATATTCTTCATCAGTAGTCGCACCAATCATCTTTATTTCTCCACGGTCTAATCCAGCTTTAAACATATTAGCAAAATCTATACCATTTTCAGCACCATCTTTATTTACTAAAACATGTGTTTCATCTAAGAATACTATTGTCTTCTTTTTCTTCGCCAATTCTTTAACTAATAAATCTACTCTATTTTCTATCTGACCATTAGATTCAGTTTGACCTAGTAAAGAAGTAACATTCAATTTATATATTTTATAACCCTCTAAGGCATTTGGAACCATATGTTTTTGTATACGATAAGCAACACCTTCAACAATCGAAGTTTTACCAGTACCAGCTTTACCTACTAATAAAGCACTTTTTTCTGGTGTTAATAAAGTCATAATAACTTGTTTAATTTCTTCATCACGACCAATAGATGGATCAGTAATATACTCTACAGCTGTTAAATCTCGACCATAACGTTCAAGTATACTTACTCCTTGATATTCATCAGTATTATTATTAACAGGTACATCTAATACTTCAGGTTCATTAGTATCATTAACTACAGCATTAATACTTGTTTGCATATTAGGAGTAGAAGGTACTACACTTCTTCCCCCACCTACTTGATAACTAACACGACCATTTTCATTAGTTCCATTCATATATAATCACCTTAATCATTATATCATGAATAAGCCTTAGTAGTAAATCAAACAAAATAAAAACACTAATATTTAGTGTTCTTACTTTTTCTTCTCTTTTTCGTTAACTAACTTAGATATTCCATTGTTAATTTTTTTATTTGTTAATAACAAATAAACATGCCATTTTATCATCGCTTCAAACAAAAAGGCTATAAATAATCCTAAAACACCTATTACTGTATAAATTAAAGAAATACCATCCGAATCTGCAAACATAATAAGTGAAAATATAATTACTATTCCACTTGCAATGAGTAAAAGAACTTTACCAATAGTTCCATATTTTAATAAAAATGCACATACATCATCAATATCAGCATTTTCTTCAGACGATAATTCAACTTCATCAGTTAAAAATGGCAAATCCATTTCTTCTTCATCAAATAAATCAATAGGTTCTCCCTTATCTGACTCAACACAATCTTTAATTATTTTATTCCAATCAGTCTTACATTTAGGGCATTTTCCATCAACAAGTTTAACTTTCTCCCCACACACATTACAATAAAAGTCACTCATACACTATCACCAATTTCATTATAACAAATTTATATTTAAGCATAAAGATATTAGTTAAACAGCCAAGTTTTAAAATATTCAATTTTATTGTATAATAATATAAGGTGAATAGTATGAGACTAAGAAGAAATATAAAATTCGATTTCATCATATATGGTTGCCTTATCGGCGCTTCTGCTCTAGTCATCTCTAGTGCTAAATCATATTGTGCATCACTAACTGAGTACAATGGTTTTTCTTCTGAAATCAAAAATGCTATTAAAGAAATCAAAGGTGAACCAATAACTGAAGCACCTACTGTTGAAGAAAAACCAGAAATCTTAAATAAACTAGATGAAAAATCAATTATTAATAATTATTTATATTCTGTCTTAGATGAAATAAATAATGATCAAAAATTAACCTCTGATATGATTAAAAGTTGGCAAAACTTTGAAATAATTAATACTAAATATCTAAAAAAGATAACTGATACCTACTATTCATATTCTTTTGATTTAAAAATACCTAACAAAAATGCTCAACTACCTACAAAAGAAAATCAAGAACTAAGTACAGAAGAATATACTGTTATAACATTAATTGCTAATATTTCTATCAAAAACAATGAAAATATAGTAAAAAGTATTGATATACCGACATAAAATAAAGTAACTATCTATTTTATTTAAAAAAATAACAAATTTTTTATTGACAATATTTCTCAGAATGTTATAATTAAAGAGCAATGCCTGATTAGCTCAGTCGGTAGAGCGCACGGCTGTTAACCGTTAGGTCGTAGGTTCGAGTCCTACATCAGGCGCCATTTGAATATTAAACAAACCCTTATAATTACTGGGTTTGTTTTATTTTTGTTCAAAAAAAAGCGGAAACGAATGTGTATTTGAAAAAAAGTCTAAAATTGTTCAAAAATACCTCAATAACATACACGTAGCATACATTACAAAATCTAATAATATTAATCCAAATTAGATCTTAATTCTACCTTTTATATAAAATATTTATCAAAATGTATATAAATTTAAAAAATTATTAAAATGTCAAGAACAGTTGTTCTTCTTTGAATAGATTTTATCAATTAAATATATTATAATATTTATGAGATATAATTTAATAGGTGTGCCTCCACGACTTTATATGTCAAGGAGGTGATTGGATGTTAGCATATAATTTTAATTCAACATTAATGGTTTGGAATATTTAATAATATTTGCAATAATATTAGTACTTATTTTATTTATCATCATTGTTTTAGCTATCATTTTAAAATCAAAGTAAAAGACACCTATTATTAGGTGTCATCCCATTAGTGGAGATACATCTAACACGAATAGATTATATCTCACTTTTTTAATGACTGAAAATAGAATAATAACTTCCACTATCTTCAAGCTCATTATACTATATATTATGAATCAATTTCAATAAATTTTTACATATTTATTTAACAAAAATCATTCTGAAACCTCATAAATCAAGTATGGTTTGTATTATATATCTATTAAAATTAATATGTCAACTTTTAATAATAATATTTTCAAAAATATAGATTTTCATTCATATGATTTTCACTTTCTATTTTTATGAATAATTATGATATAATATTTATGGTGATATTATGCGTGAATACATTCATGAATATATGTTAAGTATTGATAGTTATATAGCTGATAAAAAGCATTCTAATCTTAAAGAAACAATTGAAAATCATTTAGTCAAAATAGAATTTTTTCAAGAAGAAAGACGTATTCATTTATATGTAACTCTATTCTATGCTTTAATTACTTTATTATTCTTAGGAATGATGGCTGTTAGTTTAATCTTTTTACCAATTGCTTTAATCTTAACTGTTTTCTTAATCCTATACATCTATCATTACTTTTATTTAGAAAATCATGTTCAATATTTATATAAACAATATGACAAATTAAAAGAATTAGATAAATAAAATAATCTAATTCTTTTTTTCTTTATTCTCATCTCTATCATCATCGTTTTTATATTTACTATATTTATTATTCTTTTTATTATCTTTATCTTCTTCATTTTCTTCTTTGTCTTTATTAAGTTCAGCTTCATCAACTATATCTGTTGCTAAGATATCTTGGCGAATCTTTTTAGAAGGTTTTAAGATAATATCACTATGTTCAATAGTTACTTCATCACTATTAGCTATTGCATCATTAGACATTTTAAGTACTTCAGATTCCTCTTCTATTTCTGTACTTCTATTTAAAACATTTAATGAATTTATTTCTGGTTCTTTCTCTTCAAATACTTCATAATTATCTTCATATTGTTCATATTTAGGTGCATCAAATATTGTATATTGTGAATTTAACTTTAAAAACTTTGTTAAATATTGAATTGGCATTTCCTGTGCTTTCTCATTATACTTAAATGCTTGTGTATTATACTCTTTACGGGCAATTGCAACCCCATTTTCTAACGAAGTCATATCTTCTTCAGTAAATGTACCTAAATCATCTAATTCCTTTAAATAAGGGTATTTTTCGGCATCAATTTTCTTACTTACTTTAAACTTATTAATTGAATTACTAGCAGATACTTTATCATTAATAGTTCCATTTTCAAAAATCCCTATTTGATATAACAAACGATTAATTTCTGCCGCAACTATTTCATCTTCCCCATGTTCTTTCATCATCTTATCAGCTTTTTCTTTAGCTTCATTTATTTTAGTAGTTAAATAAGATGTTAAAGTCTTATCAAAAATATCATTTATTGCAGCTGTTCTTTCTTTTAGATCTTTATATTGACGAAAAGTAAAAAAAACAATTCCTACTAATATTATAAGAAAAATATTTCCAAATAAAAAATTAGCTAATCCTGACATTTTAATCACCTATCTTAGATAATTATATCATAAACTAGCTCTTAAATAATCTTTATTTTATATCTTTAAATAATCTTTTAAATTCTTTTGGATATTTAGTTTCAAAACAATAATCTTTATATTCTATTAAGTTAGCATGTAATGCTAATCTCTTTAAACAATTATCTTTACTACCATACTTTTTATCTCCCACAATTGGATGTCCGATATTAGCAAGTTGTACTCTTATTTGATTACGTCTACCTGTCTTAATTCTTATTTTAAGTAATGAATATTTATTATTTTCTTCTAATACTTCATATTCTGTAATGGCTAATTTACCTTTATTCTTATCTTTAGTTATATAAACATTTAAATTCTTAGCTTCTACTAAATAATCTTTTAAAACATCATTTTTCTTTTCTAATTTACCTTCTACTATGGCTATATATTCTCTATTCACTTGATCCCAATTATTTTGTAATTCATTCTTTTTATCTTGGTTCTTAGCAAATATTACTATTCCCGAAGTATCTTTATCTAATCTATGGACTATAAATACTTTATTTTTCGGATATTGCTTTTTAACATAAGCACTTGCTTCACTATATAAAGTATTATTTTCATGTTTTTCTGTTGCTATTGTTAATTTATGAGCTTCTTTATTAACTACTAATAATTCTTTATCTTCATATATAATATCTAATTTTTTCATAAGTCACCTTCAATCGGTTTCATTATAGCATAAGATTATTTTATTCCAAAATAAAAGTGGACCTTGTCCACTCTTATTACTTATCAAATGTGTGTTTTACTCTGTCGCGTTCTTCGGCTCTTTTACCATCGTTGAATCTTTCAACAGTACCTACTAAATAGCCAGTGATTCTTCTGATTCTTTCGAATCCTACTCCTTCACCTACCATTTTTTTGCTTTCAACTTTAGT
>CANQOH010000032.1 GCA_947625425.1 uncultured Bacilli bacterium | reverse complement strand
GGCTGTAGAGCCAGTAGTTGAAATGGTATCAGAAACTACTGAGCCAGCTCCAGAAGTTCAGCCTATTGACCCAACTCCAGTAACACCAAATCTTGAAGTGTCAACTGAATCAACTACAACAACTGCACCAGTAACAAATACTTCTGATGTACCACTTGTTGAAAATGAAACAATTGAACCTCAAGAAATGTTAGATATATCACCTGATGAACAATTTATCCCTGAAGAAATTGCTGCCAGTCAGCAAAATGTTGAATTAACACCAGAAGAACCTCCAAAAGTTGAAGAAGATTCACAAGTAATGCAAATAACTCCTGGTCCTACAGATACTTTAACGTCATCTGTAGGGCCAGAAGAATTAATAAACGAACAATTAGAAGAAAATAGTGCTGTTTCTGAACCAACTTCCGAACCAGTAGCTCCTGTTGAAAAAGTTGAAGATCAACCTGTTATAACTGAAACTACCGAAGAAGTAGTAGCTTCAACTGAATCACCAGTTGTTGAAATAGCTCAAGCAGATCAATCTGCTCCTGAAGTAACAGAACAGCCAGTAGTTGAAACCACTACTGAAACACCAGTAGAAGCTGCCCCTGTAGTTGAAACTACTGAAAAGGTTGCAGAGCCAGTAGTTGAAGCAACACCAGAAACTGCTGAACCAACCTCAGAAGTTGTTGTAGAGCCAACTGTAGAAATTTCCGAACCAGTTCAGGTAGAACAACCAGCAGAGGAACCTGCTCCTGAAGTGATAGAGCAACCGGTAATAGAAGAACAACCAATTGAAGTTCCAACTGAAACTCCAACAGAAGTAACTACCGAAATAGTTGCTGAAGCACCAGCTGAGGAACAACCAGTAATCGAAGAGCAACCATCTGAAGTACCTATTGCTGAACTAGCAGCAGCCCAACCTGTAATTGAAGAAAATAATGATAATGATAATAATGATATAGTTGTAGTTAGCGATGAACCAAAAGAGGAACAAACTCCAGAGGTAACAGACCAAACTACTGAAGAAACGACTTCTGATTCTCTTGTAGTTGAAGAACCAGTTGCTGAATTAACACCAAATGAAGTACCAATTTCTCCAATAATTGAAGAAACTGAAGAAAATCAAATAACTGAAACTACTGAAACACCAGCAGAACAACCTTTTGCTGAAGAAACTTCAGTTGTTGAAACTCCAACTGAAGTAGAAACTACGCCAATTGTTATTGAAGAATCAACTGAAGAACCTTCTGAACCTCAAATTTCAGAAGAAAAAGTAGCCCCAATTATTGAAGAAAAAGAAGAAGATGTTCTACCTTTGATACAAGAAAAAGAAGAGGATATTCTTCCAAATATAACTTCAGAAGAACACCCATTAATTGAAGAAGAAAAACAAGAAATTGCTATAAATAATGATGAGCCTAAAGAAGAACCTGCTCCTCAAGAAGAAAAAGAAGATGTTAAAGAGCTACCAACATTTGAACCAGAACAACCAACTGAAGAAACTGAAACACCTGTAGAAGTAACACCAGAAGAACCACCTGTAGTTGAATTAACTCAAATAAATCCCGATGATATTCAGTTCACTCCTAAAGATATTCAACCAGAACCAATAGAAGCTATGCCAACATTTAGTGAACCAGTATTTAGTCCATCCCTAGATGGCATGAATGCTGAAGAGGAAGAACTTCTTAAAAAAGCTGCTTCATATGTTGAAGAACCAACTCCTACTAAATTCTGTGATAATTGTGGAACAATCTTAACCGGTGATTCAAGCATTTGTCCAAGTTGTGGTGAACCAATCGATTAAAAGTAGAGAAATCTACTTTTTTTATTTGACTATAATTGTTATAATTAATTTAGGTAGGGTGAAGTAAAATGAAAAGAAGAGACAAAATAAATTACTATTTAGATATTGCTGAAACTGTAATTGAAAGAGGTACATGTTTAAGAAGAAACTTTGGGGCAGTTATTGTTAATAATGATGAAATAATATCTACTGGCTATGTCGGTGCTCCAAGAGGTCGTAAAAACTGCTGTGATTTAAAATATTGTATGCGTGAAAAATTACAAATCCCTCGTGGTGAAAGATATGAAATGTGTCGTAGTGTTCATGCTGAACAAAATGCTATTATAAGCGCTGCTCGTAATAAAATGCTTGGTGGAACCTTATTCTTAGTTGGTAAGAGTTATAGTGATGGGTCTTATGTTGAAAACTCTAATCCATGTGCACTATGTAAAAGAATGATTATTAACTCAGGATTAAAAGATTTATATATAAGAGATACCAAAGATAAATATCGTCATATAATGGTTGATGAATATATTGAAAATGATGAATCATTAGAAGGAATAAAAGGTTATTAAAACCTTTTTTTTAATACTATAATCTGTTATAATTAACTACTGGAAGTGATTTATATGAAGTTACCAAATTTAAATGAAGCCCGTAAAAGAACTAATAATGAAGTAGAACATATTTATTTAGATGAACATTATGATCAAAATACTTTTAAAGGACAAAAATATTTCTTAAGAACTTATGGTTGTCAAATGAATGTTCATGATGGCGAAGAAATAGCAGCTCGTTTAGAGTCATTAGGTTTTACTCCTACCGAAAAACTAGAAGAAGCTGATATTGTTATTCTAAATACTTGTGCTATTCGTGAAAATGCTCATGGTAAACTATATGGCTTCTTAGGTCGTTGTAAACATGCAAAAAAAGATAATAAAGATTTAATAATTGGTATATGTGGTTGTATGGCTCAAGAAGAAAGCGTTGTTAAAGAACTAATGGAAAAACACCCATATGTTGATATCGTCTTTGGTACTCATAATATTCATGAATTACAAGATTTAATTTTAAAAAGAAGTAATAAACAAGATATCAATGTTTATTCATGCGAAGGTGAAGTATATGAAAATATCTCTTATAAAAGAGATTCTAAAATTAAAGCTTGGGTAAATATACAATATGGTTGTGATAAATTCTGTACTTATTGTATTGTTCCATACACAAGAGGTAAACAAAGAAGTCGTAAGAGTTCTGAAATCATTAAAGAAGTTGAAAACTTAGTAAAAGAAGGCTATAAAGAAGTAACTTTACTAGGTCAAAATGTTAATGCTTATGGTAAAGATCTAGAAGGTGAATTAAACTTTGCTGGCTTACTAAAAGAAGTATCTAAAACCAATATTCCTCGTATTAGATTTGTAACCTCTCATCCTTGGGACTTTACTGATGAAATGATTGAAACTATTGCTACATGTCCTAATATCATGCCATACATTCATTTACCATTACAATCAGGTTCATCAAGAATCTTAAAACTAATGGGTCGTCGTTATACTAAAGAAGAATATTTAAAACTATATAAAAAGATAAAAGAAACAATACCTAATTGTTCAGTAACAACTGATATCATAGTTGGTTTTCCTAATGAAACCGATGAAGATTTTAATGAAACATTAGATGTTGTTAATACTTGTAAATATGATAGTGCCTTTACTTTTATCTTTAGTCCTCGTGAAGGAACTCCAGCTGCTAAAATGAATGATGAAGTAACCATGCAAACTAAAGAAGAAAGACTTCATAAACTAAATGAATTAATTAATTCATATAGCTTACAAGCTAATCAAAGATATTTAGGTCAAACAGTACCAGTTTTAATTGAAGGTATCAGTGAAAAAGATCCAAATAAAGTCTTTGGTTATACTGATACAATGAAACTAGTAAATATATCTAATGCTCAAGATAAAATAGGGGAAATAGTAGATGTAACTATTACTGATGCTAAAAGCTTTAGCTTAGATGGTGAAATAAAATAACTAACTTTACTTTAATATTCCAAAATATTATAATTAAATAGAAATATAGTAAAAAGGGAATGACTAATATGAATGATAAAATAACTAAAAGAAAAATAATAATTAATAATATATTAACATTTCTAGGCTTAATCCTTTTAATCACTAGTATAGCTTTAGTTATATATGATATGGTTCTAGAACAAAGAGCTGTAAGTGTTAATGCCACAATTATTACTCTAGAATATGATAGTCATAATAAAGCTCTAGTAAGATATAAAGTCGAAGATCAAACTTATGAACAAAAAATAAATCTACCTAGAAATACTAATTTATCAGTTAAAGATCAAACTAAAATAAAATATGATATGTATGATCCTAATAAATTAATTTATAACAATCATGAAATAATTATTGCTATCTTAATCCTATCATCAATTATCATATTAGTTATAAGTCTACCTAAATTTATTAGTAATACTAAAAATAAACATCGTATAGATAAATTATTTAAATATGGTATATACATAAATGCTAATATTACTGATGTCTTTGTTAATAGTAATGGTAAAAAAGTAAAAAATATTATTCCATATCGTTTAAGATGTAAATATTTAAATCCTACAGATAATCAAGAATATATCTTTGAAAGTGAAGATACTTATGTTAATCCAAATAGTATTATAAATGAATATAATACTAAAACAGTTGCTGTTTTAGTCGACAAAAATAATTCTAAAAATTATTATGTTGACTTAAATTCTTTAGCTCCTAAAATAAATATTATTGATCCAAAAGCATTTATGTCTCAAGGCAATAAAAAAACTGAAGACTAAATAAGGTGTGAATTATGAAGAAAAAGTATTTAATAGGTCTAATAATCTTTTGTTTAGTTTTATGTACTATTTTAGTTGTTAAAATAATAATTCCTTCATATAAATTATCACGTGAAGAAAAAGAAGAAGCTGAAAAAATCAAAAATGCTATTATTAAAGTAACATTAAAAGAAGATTTAACAACTTCTTTCTTATCCGAAGTAAAAGTATCTGATTTTATTGAAGAAATAAATGGTGAAATAACTAATGATTTCACCATTGATACCTCTAAAATAGGTTCTAAAGAAATATCATTTAATTATATTAATGAAGAAGATATTAAAGTACCTTATAGTTTTAAAATAAATGTTATTGATGATATTCCACCAGTAATATGGCTTAATAGTACTTATACTATCTATGATACATATGATGGTGATATCTTAGAAGATATTACTTGTGCTGATAATATTGATGATAATCCTAAATGTGAAATAATTGGTAATTATGACCCTCATAAAATAGGTAATTACGAATTGACTTTTAAAGCTACAGATGCTAGTAATAATATTACAACTCAAGATTTTACTTTAAGAGTTATTAAAAAACCTCAAAATAATTCTTCAAGTAATAATGATTCACCAGCTGTTCATACTTTATTTGAAGATGTTATTAAAGATTATAAAAATGATAATAATAAAATAGGTATTGATGTTTCTTCATGGCAAGGTGATATCGATTTTGCTAAAGTAAAAGAAGCAGGTGTTGAATTTGTTATTATTCGTGTAGGTAGTGCTCGTGGTATAGATGGTGAATACTTTGTTGATAAACAATTTAAAAATAATATTGAAGGTTTTAATAAAGTAGGAATTCCAGTAGGTTTATATTATTATTCATATGCTAATAGTAAAGAAAAAGCTATAGAAGATGCAAAATGGGTTTTAGAACAAATAAAAGGTTATCAAGTAGATCTACCAATCGCCTACGATTGGGAAAGTTGGTCTTTCTATAATGAATTTCATCAAAGCTTTTATAGTTTAACAATGGGCGCGAAAGCCTTCTTAGATACTATCGAAGATGCTGGTTATAAAGGTATGTTATATAGTAGTAAAAACTACTTAGAAAAAGTTTGGTATGATACCGGTTATCCAGTATGGCTAGCTCACTATACTAAACAAACTTCATACCAAGGCGACTATACATACTGGCAACTATGTAGTAATGGTCAAGTCTCAGGTATCAATGGTAATGTTGATATAAATATAATGTATAACTAAAAAAGGTACTTTATAGTACCTTTTTATAATGTCTTAATCGCATTATTAACTACATCTTCAAATTCTTTTTTTATTTCTTCTAATCTTTCTGTAGTACTAGCTTCAAATCTTAAAGTTAAATTAGGTCCAGTATTACTAGCTCTTACTAAAGCCCATCCATCATCAAATTGAACTCTAATACCATCAACATCTAAATATTTATATTGTTTATATTTTGCATATTCTTTAACTTTATCAACTATTTTAAATTTAATATCATCATTAACCGGAACTCTAACTTCTGGTGTATTATAATAAGTATTTATACCATCAAATAATTCAGAAAACTTCTTATCAGTATTACTTAATATTTCTAACATACGTAAAGCATTATAGAAACCAGAATCTATACAAGGCCATCTATCTTTAAAATATAAATGTCCAGAATATTCCCCACCAAAAGGATAATTTTGTTTATTAACTTCAGCTCTAGTATAAGAATTACCAGTTCTAAAACAAATAGGATTACCACCTAATCTAATAATTTCATCTTCTAAAGCTTTACCACATTTAACATCATATAAATAAGATTTATTACTTACTTTATCATTAATACTTCTAATAAAAGCAATCATTGCTTTATCAGCTTGAATAAATTCACCAGTTTCTGATATAAAACCAACACGATCACCATCACCATCAAAACCAATACCAATATCAGCACCAATTTCTAATACCTTATCAATTAACATTTTATTATTTTCTGGTACAGAAGGATCAGGATGGTGATTAGGGAAAGTAGCATCACTAATATCACATATCATCGTTATATCTAAATTAGGAAATTCACTAAATAAATCTTTAGCAAATAGGGAAGTAGTACCATTACCACAATCTAAAACAACTTTTAATTTTCTATCTCCCATTTCAATATTCTCTTTAATATAACTAAAATAATAATCTTTAGGTTCAAAAGTAGTTACACTACCATTACCACTTAGAAATTTACCAGCTAAAGTATAATCTCTAAAATCATAAACTTGTTCACCACGCGCATTACCTAAATGATCAAAACTAAATTTAAAACCATTATCATCCTTAGGATTATGACTAGCTGTAACCATAACTCCTATAATAACATTAGCTTTTAAACAAGCATAATAATACATTGGTGTAGTAACTAAACCAAAATCTATAACATTACATCCAGATTCTGTAATACCTCTTATTAATTCTTTAGCTAGTTGTGGACTAGATAAACGATTATCTCTTCCAACACCACATATATTTCTTTTTAATTTTTCTTGAATATATGAACCATAACTTCTACCAACAGTGTAGGCAACTTCTTCATTTACTTGTGTCGGATAAACACCTCTAATATCATATTCACGAAAGATATTTCTATCCATAAAATCCTCTCCCTTTATTCTTAAATAATTATACCAATAATCTTATCTTTTTCCTAGCATCAATATTTTGTAAATATAAGCGTTCTAAAGTGTAAATTGATTTGCAATTAATTGACACTGATTGATTATGGCTGATATAATCATTTTAATAGAATAGAGGTAAATATGAAAAAAAGTAAAATTATAGTTTTTCTACTAAGCTTATTCGTTTTATGTATGAGTGTAGTAGAAGCTAAAGAAAACCCCTTTGCTTTGGATTGGAATAATACCGACAAAGCAACAACTTACAGCTTGTTAGGTGCTATAGACACCAATCTTGTTTATGGAGATGGATATGTTAATTTCCGTTTAGACATGAATGAGTATACAGAAGAAATTAGCACAATCATGAGAAGATATGATCATGAAGGTAATATCATCAAAGAAAAAAAGATTACTGATAAAGTAGTTATAAATGCTACAACAGATGGAGAACACACTTATGTTCTACAATTAAATATAGGTTACTTACGTTCTCAAGTAAAATCTTTACAAGAAACATATGGAATCAATACTATGGCTACACAAGGCCCATCTTATTCAGAAGAGATTGGTTTAAGTGTAATTAAATACGACGGTAATTTTGCAATTGAAGAACAATATGATTTTTTATACGAAGATATGGAACAATTAGATAATAATGATGAATTTGTAGGAACATTAATTATGCAATTAGGTGGTCGTTTATTAGGTTATGATACTATGACTGCTGATGAAAATAGTGTTTACTTATTAACTTATGGAATGGGTGTTGTTGAACTTGATAAAGACTTAAGTGAATTATCATATTATAGACCAGATTATAATCCTGAAAGTAATACAGTAAAAAAATATTTTGATCAAGTATATAAAACATCTAAATTAGGTTCTAAGATGGATAATGGTATTATTAGTCTAGATAGTAACGAACAAAATACAGCTTATACAAGTCTATCTTGTATTCCTGATTTAGCTACAATCTTTTCTATGGATATGAGAAGATCAGAAAAAGCGGTACTTAATTATGATCCAGAAGAAGATACATGTGATTTAAATGGTTATATAGGTTTAACTGATTCTGAAGGCCAGCCTATATGGGAAAAAGAATTAACAAATGATTTATTAGCTATTAATGTTAAGTTAATAGGTGACTATGTTGTAGCTATTGGTTTATCTGAAGATGGAACAGAAATATTAGTTTATGATTTAGAAGGAAATTTAGTTCAAAATATTACAACTGATATGGTTGGATATACTCATTTACTTCCAACAGATAATGGCTTTATTGTATCAAAAAATACAACTGATTCAAAAACTTGTCATTATCCAGTACCAGAAAGTGTTGAACCTTATAGCGAAATATCAGAAGAAAGCCAAGATGAAGTTTATAATATTTTATATTCTTTAGAAGGTTGTGTATATTGTGCAACTTATACAACTACTGAAGTTTATCATCTACCTTATAACATTAATAAAGAAACAACTGGAGAAGGTGAAGTAAAAGTCCAAGATAATGCGTATGCTGGTGAAGAAGTAGAAGTAGAAGCATCTCCAAAATTAGGATGGATGATAGATAAATTAGTCGTTAGAGATGCTAACGGAAATGAAATAGAAGTTAAAGATGGTAAATTTGTAATGCCAAGTGGTGAAGTTACAATTGAAATAACATTTACAAAAATTATTGAAGAAATAATTCAAAACCCTAATACAGCTGCAATCTCAATAACTGGTTTAGTATTATTTGCAGGTGCCTTAGGATATATTGCATATAGAAACTACAAGAAGATAAGATTTTTAAAATAATAGATAAAGTAGGTAAAATATGAAAAAAATAAATAAAATATTATTAATAATTGGCTTCTTCCTGATGAATGTCGCAATAGTAAATGCCAGTGATAAAGCATTTGAGTTAGATTGGCGTGATAGTGATCCTTTCTATACAACTCGTTATGATGATTATTACGATAGTTATGTATCTGCTGATATGATATTAAACTTCAAATATCGTGAAGGTTATGTTAGTATCTATTATGCATATAATCAAGGCAATGGATATGGTGATACATATGTAAGATATTATGACAATGAAGGTAAATTAATTAAAGAAAAAAGATTAAGTAGATTATATGTTTATGATGCCATAACTAATGATGAGAATATTTACTTATTCGCATATAATTTTAATTATGATGATGTTCTTATTAAATTAGATGACAATTTTAATATCGAAGAAGAATATTATTTAGATAATGAATATAGTTATGATTATGGTTATTTTCTAAGTGATGCAAACTATATTGCTCCTGAATTTGGTATGAGTACATTATCAATAGTTAATGATCGTTTATATATTTTAGGAGAAGAATTTAAAATACTTAGTTTCGATTTAAATTTAGATTCAGTAAAAAAAGTTAAGTTTACTGAAGATACAGTAAAAAAATATTTCCCAGGTATTTATTACCTAATGGAATTAACATATGAGAATAATGATTATTATGATGAATACGAATATATTTCAGCAGATGTTAATGAAAAAAATGTCGCTTATAGTAAAACAACATGTGGAATAAGCTGGATTTATGAGTTTTTGGGTGACGCGGAAAGTGAAAGTTTAATGACTACTGAAAACGAAGTAATGCCATTAGATGCAGCTTCATGTAGCCCTACTGCTTATCTAGGTTTATTAGATAAAGATGGTAAAAAAGAATGGGAAATAGAAAATAGTAATTATTATGCATTTATTAATGTAAAACAAACTAATAATTATATTGTTGCTCTTGGAATAACTGATTATAGTTCTGATGTTGTTATATATAACTTAGAAGGTAAATTAGTTCAAACAATTAAGAGTAAAGATAATGGATATTATTTCTTATCAGCTACTCCAAAAGGTTTTATTGTAACTAACACTAGAGGAACAGGTAAATACGGATATTATCCTTCATATGAGCAACAATCTCTTCGATCAGATCAAGAATCAGAAATAATGCAAATAATGATTAGCCCTGATTATTATGAAATAGCTTCTACAACTGAACACTATGCCTTACCTTATAATATTAATGTTAATGTTGATGGTAAAGGTGAAGTTAAAGCTAACGAAAAATCATTTGTTGGTGATAAAGAAACAATTGAAGTAATTCCAGACGAAGGATATAAAGTAGATTCTATTGTTGTCAAAGATGCCGATGGCAACGAAATCGAAGTAGAAGATAATACATTTACAATGCCAGCTAGTGATGTAACAGTAGCAATAAAGATAGTTGAGATTGAAGAAGAAATAGAAGAACCTCCAGTAATAGAGAATCCTAATACTAATGCTTTCTCAATAACTGGAATAGTAGTTGTTTCGTTAATAATTACTTTCTTAGGAATTATAAATATTAAAAAATTAAGATTTTTAAAATAATTAATTAAAAGATTACTGAAAATCAGTAATCTTTTTTGTTGACAAATAAATTGTAAAATGTCGTGAATTGTCGACAAACAAATTGACGAAATTTTACATAACCTTTATACTTGAATTATAGAATAGAGGCAAAGAAAATGAAAAAAAGTAAAATGATAGTACTTCTATTAAGCTTATTCTTTTTATGTATGGGCGTAGTAGAAGCAAAAAATTATCTTAAGTATGATTGGTCATTAAGACAAGGTGGTGCATCAAACTATCTTTATTATGACCATACAATTAAAACCGAAGATGGATATATTACAGCTTCAATGGATGAAGAATTTGCAGGTATGCTAAGAAAGATATCCTTAGACGGCAAAACTATAATGTGGGAGAATGAAAATGTTGATGGCGTTTATATGGGTATTGATCAAGATGATGAATATGTATACGCAGTAATGCTTCCTACATCAGAAGATACATGCTATACAGAAGGATGTTATAGTGATGATTATGGCTATCGTGAATCATTTATTCTTAATCGTTATATCTACAAATTTTCTAAAGAAGATGGCAAATTAGTAGCTAAAGAAGTTTTATCATCAGAAGATCCTGATATTAACGATGTAGAAATATATGTTAAAGATAAAGTTTATGTAATAGCGCGTTCATATGATGAAACTAATGAAGTATTTAAAGCTACTAAATTATATACAGTTACTAAAGATTTAAAATCAATAACTTATCAAGATTATGATAGAGTACCAGAAACTACCAAAGAAGAATTAGTAGGCGGATATAAAACTCTTATAGATGATTCTATTTATGATTATATAGATTTACCTGGTGGATTTGGAAAAGACTGGTGTGAAATAGATGGCTCTGTAGTTTTTTGTGAGTATGATGATGAGGAAGAAGAAATGTATTACTATGGTGATCTTTTTATAAGTAATACATATTGGACTAAAGATTATACATACGCAGTAGGTGAAACATATTTTGAAATATATAATTATAACGATTATTATGATGATTATGAATTACAAGAACAATATAGTTTTATTCTTAAAATAAATAATGAGACAAATAAAGTTGAATGGTTAAAAAAATCACTAGATAATTACCACTATTTTGACATAGATGGTGTTAATGATGATTATATGGTTGTAGTAGGTTATACTGATGATGAAGATACTTATGTAAGTTTTGAAAGAGACGAAGATTCAGTTGAAAGTATGTTATTCGTTTTTGATACTGAAGGCAATATTGTTGAAAAACATGATTTAGCTAAAGAGGCTGGCGTAAGTCGTGTTGATATTACACATATTATGGCATTTGGCAATACTATTGTTGGTCAAGCATTTGCTTATGGTCAAAGTGGTCATATGTCTTCACTAGTATTTAAATATGATGGTAGTTTCAGTATTGGAACAAATGTAGAAGGTAATGGAACTGTTAATGTTCAAGAAGATGCCTTCCCAGGCGATGAAGTTGAAGTAGAAGTAAAACCTGATCTAGGATGGATAGTAGATCAATTAGTTGTAAAAGATGCCGCTGGTAATGAAATAGAAGTTAAAGATGGTAAATTTATAATGCCAGAGGGTGAAGTTACTATCGAAGTAACATTTAAGAAAATAGTTGAAGCTGTAATTGAAAACCCTAATACAGCTGCAATGTCAGTTACTGGTTTAGCTGCAATGGCTGGTGGACTTGGCTTAATAGTTAAAAATAGCTACAAGAAACTTAAATTCTTAAAATAATAAGTTAAAGATTACTAGAAATAGTAATCTTTTTTGTGACAATACACCTGTAAAGCATACTAGGACATATTGACACTTTTTTACAATTCAAGATATAATCTTATTATAGAATAGAGGTTATTTATGAAAAAAAGTAAAACAATAATACTTCTACTGAGTCTTTTCTTTATGTTTATAGGTGTGGTAAGCGCCAAAGATGATCCATTCGCTTTTGATTGGCGTGATAATGAAACAATCACTACAGAAGGAAGTTCTTCATTTAATAATTTAAAATATCGTAATGGTTATTTAACTATATATTCTGAAGAATCATATGATTATGATGTTACATATGTTAGATACTACGATATAAACGGAAATATTATTAAAGAGAAAAAGTTAAATAATATGGAAATTATTGATGCCATAACTAATAATGATAATGTTTATTTATTAGTATCAACTTATGGATACTATGATAGCTACAATAGAAGAATTCCTGAGATAGTTAAATTAGATGATAATTTTAATGTTGAAGAATCATATGATTTAGATGATGATTATAGCAATTTTATAGGAGAAGCTAACTATTTAGCACCTCAATTCGGTATGACTACATTATCAATAGTTAATGATCGCTTATATATTTTAGGAGAAGAATTTAAAATTCGTAGTTTAGATTTAGACTTAGGAACAATTAAATACGTAAAAGAAGATGAAACTTCTGTAAAAAAATACTTTCCTGGCATTTATTATTTAGCTAAATTAGTTTTTGAATATAATATGACATATTACACTGAATATGATTATGAGGAAGATGAGTATAATTATAGTGATTCTTATTATGAAGCATTAATCCGTGAATATGGATATAATCACTATTATGGTTATGAAACATTACCAAATATTTTCATTTCAGCAGACACTAATAACGATTATGTAGCTATAAGTGGTTTATACTCTGAATGTGATGAATATAATAATGAATATTATAGATGGCTAACATCATTTTATCCGCACATTGTTACGTCATTAAATTCAGACGAGTTGGATGAAGAAGATGAAGATTATGGAGTATCTCCAACATTTGCATATAGTTGTCCAACTCCTAAAAACTTAATAGGTTTATTTGACAAAAGTGGAAAACTAATTTGGTCAAAAGAAAATAATAATTATTATGCATTTACAAATGTAAAATTAATTAATGATTATATAGTAGCACTAGGTGTTGGAGAATATGGTTCTGAAATAGTAATTTATGATTTAGATGGTAAGTTAGTTCAAACAATTGAAAGCAAAAATGATGGTTATGGTTTCTTAGCATCAACTAAAGATAGTTTCTTGGTAACTAATGGTACTGTAGGAGAATGTTCACTACCTCCAAAAAGCATAAATCCAGTATCTCAAACACTTGCATCTTCAAGATATTGTGAAGTATTAACAAATACAGAACATTATGCATTGCCATATAACATTAATGTTGATTTAGATGGTGAAGCTGAAGTAAACGCTAATGAACAATCATTTGCAGGTAAGAAAGAAACAATTGAAGTAATTCCAAAAGAAGGATATAAAGTAGATTCTATTATAGTAACTGATAGTGATGGCAATGTATTAGAAGTAGAAGATAATACATTTACAATGCCAGCTAGTGATGTTAATGTAGCAATAAAGATAGTTGAAATAGAAAAAGAAGTAGAGGAACCTCCAGTAATAGAGAATCCTAATACTAATGCTTTCTCAATAACTGGAATAGCTGTAGTAGCAGTTGGTCTAGGTATTGTAGGAATTAGATACTTCAAGAAACTAAGATTCTTAAAATAGTGCTTTATAGCACTATTTTTAAATTGACTTTAACTTCTAATATGTTGTATACTATTGCAAGTAAAGCAATTGATGAAGACGGCAATATTTAAGTAGTTACAAGAGAGTTACTTATATGGTGAGATAGTAATAAATGAAAGAATATTGTAAATCACTTCTAATGTGTTACTTTGAAATTAGTAGAAGTAAACGTTCCTCGCGTTAAGAGTTTGAGTGTATGAAGTAGTTCATAAATTAAGGTGGTACCACGGGTCTATCTCGTCCTTAGATTATGAACTTTTTTTATTGGAGGGGATAATTTGAATACTAAATATAAAGATAGTAACAATTTAGCTGATTTAAATTTTGAAATGGAGGAGAGTAAATAATGAAAAATTTTAAAGAATTAGACAAAAGACCAGTAAGTGAGGTCGAAGATTCTATTAGTAAATCATGGAAAAGTATTAACGCTATGCATGATGCTCAAGTAAAACTAAGAGAAGATAATAAGACTTTTGTTTTTTATGATGGACCAGCATTTGCTAATGGCTTTCCAGGATTACATCATATGGTATCTAAGAATTTAAAAGATACTATTACTAAATACCATGTTATGAATGGTGAAAAAGTTATTAGAAAAATTGGTTGGGATACTCATGGTTTACCAATTGAAAACCATGTTGAAAAGAAATTAGGTATTTCATCTAAAAAAGAAATTGAAGAACTAGGTGTTGAAAAATTTAATGAAGAATGCCGTAAAAGTGTTAGAGAAAATGAATCAGCTTTCACCGATCTAACTAGTAAAATGGGCCAATTCTTTGATGTTGAAAATCCATACTTAACATATAAAAATGATTATATTGAAACTGAATGGTGGATTTTAAAAGAAATGTGGAAAAAGGATATGTTCTATGAAGGAACAAGAGTCGTTCCATATTGTCCACATTGTGGTACAGGTTTAGCTACTCATGAAGTTGCCCAAAACTACCAAACTGATACAGCTATCACAGTTATTGTTCCATTTAAGAAAAAAGATGAAGATGTTTACTTCTTAGCTTGGACAACAACTCCTTGGACTTTAATCGCTAATGTAGCTTTATGTGTTAATCCAAATGAAGACTATGTTTTAGTTGAGTCTAAAGGTTTAAAATTTATTCTAGGTAAAGCTTTAGTAAGTAATATTTTAGGTGAAGACGTTAAAGTTCTAAAAGAATATAAAGGTACTGACTTAGAATATATGGAATATGAACAATTAATTCCATCATTTGATGTTGATAAGAAAGGTTTCTATGTTACTTGTGATACTTATGTAACTATGGAAGATGGTACTGGTATCGTTCATATAGCTCCTGCTTTTGGTGAAGATGATGCTAATGTTGGTAAAAAATATGACTTACCATACTTAAATCCAGTAGGTAAAGATGGCTGCTATGTTGGTGGTTTATGGGATGGTAGATTCGTTCATGATGTTAACGAAGAAGTAGTTGATTACTTAAAAGAAAATGGTAAATTATTTAAACGTCAAAAGATCTCACATGAATACCCACATTGTTGGCGTTGTGATACTCCACTAATCTACTATTCAATGCCAAGTTACTATATTAGAGTAAGTAAAATGACTGATAAATTAGTTAAAGCTAATTCTAAAGTTAATTGGTATCCTGCTTATGTTGGTGAAAAAAGATTTGCTAACTGGATAGCTAATGCTCGTGATTGGAATGTATCAAGAAGTAGATATTGGGGAAGTCCAATACCATACTTTAAATGTGAATGTGGTAATACTCATATGCTAGGTTCAGTAGCTGAATTAAAAGAAATGGCTATTGAAAAGATTGGTAAAGATTTTGACTTACATAAACCATATATTGATAATGTTCATTTAAAATGTCCTAAATGTGGTAAACCAATGACTCGTATTCCCGATGTTTTAGATTGCTGGTTCGATTCAGGTTCAATGCCATTTGCCCAATACCATTATCCATTTGAAAATCAAGAATTATGGGAAAGTCAATTTCCAGCTGATTTCATTTGTGAAGGTATCGATCAAACTCGTGGATGGTTCTATACTTTAATGGTAATTTCAACTTTCGTTAAAGGTTGCTCACCATTTAAAAATGTTTTAGTAAATGACTTATTACTAGATGCCGAAGGCAAAAAGATGAGTAAGAGTCGTGGTAA
>CANQOH010000031.1 GCA_947625425.1 uncultured Bacilli bacterium | reverse complement strand
AATGGTACTAAATTCTCTATTCGTGAAGGTGGACGTACTGTTGGTGCTGGTATGGTTACTGAAATCATTGAATAATTAAAATGATTAACAAAAAGTGAATTAATTTTCACTTTTTTTTATGCTCAAAACAAGATATAATAATGCCTAGGTGATAATTATGGAAGAAGAAAAGAAAACAAAAACCCCAACTTCAAAAGCAAACCCTTCTTCTGTAAAAAAAACGGTTAATAAAAAATCTTCAAAAACAACAGGTACCAAAAAGAAAACAACAAGTAAAAGTCCAACTAAAAAAACAGCCAAAACAAGTACGACGAAAAAAGCCAGTGCAACCAAATCAACTACGACTAAAAAAACCACAACTAAGAAATCAACAAAAACAACAAGTACCAAAAAGAAAACTAGTAGTAAAGCTTCAACAACTAAGAAAGCCACTAAAAAGACTTCAACGACCACTAAAACTCCAGCTAAGAAGACAACAACCAAAAAGACAACAACTAAGAAAGCTACTACAAAAAAAACAACTACCAAGAAACCAACTACTAAAAAAACTACAACTAAAAAACTTCAACCATCAGTAGAACTTCCAAAAGAACAACCTACACCACCAGAACCAAAACCAGTTGAAGAGTCAAAACCAGTAGAAAAACCAAAAGAAGATTTAATAATTACTAAACAATTAGATATCAACTTAGAAGATTATACATACAATCAAGAAGGTTTAGTCGAAAAAGTAAAAGAAATCTTAGAAAAAGAACAAGCTGAAAATACCTCTTTAGAAGATCCTTTTCAAGATGAAGAATTATTTACTGATATCTTCGTAGATAACAAAAATATTTTTAATAAAATCCGTAAAAAAATAAGAACTACTCGTAAAAAATTAAAAGCTTCTAAAACGAAGAAACATCCAGTTGAAACTCGTGAACATAAATATTCACAAATTGAAAATACTCAACCAATAAAAACCGACCAAGAAGTTTTAAATAGAGAAACTAAACATAAAGAAACTGTTCTTCAAAAGCAACAAGAATTAGAAAGAAAAGAAAAACTAAGAAAAGAAAGACTTGCCAGACGTATATTTACTGAAGAACCAGAACCTTCAAAACCTAAGAAGAAAAGCAATTTACCATTCTTAATTATCGCAATATTTGTTATTTTAATAATATGCCTTGTTTCTTTAAGTTACTTTAATAACAAACTTGATAATGGCTCTAGCTTTAGTTTAAATCCTAAAGAAAATGAATTACTTAAACAAAAAGAACGTGAAGCAAAACAACTTAAAGAATATAACGATTGCTTAAACAATCCTCTTCCAGATGAACCATCTAGTGAAGAATTAAATGCTAAAATAAATGAATTTAATAACTATATCAAAACCAATTATGAAGCTAGTGTTAAATACGAAGATTTAACTTATGGTTTTACTTATACCTATAATGAAGAACCAACTTATTATGCAGCTAGTACTATCAAATTAGTAGATGCCTTATATCTATATACAAAAGCTAGTCAAGGTGAAATAAATCTTGATGATACGATGATTTATTCTAAAAAATATCTTGCTTCATCAAGCAAGTACATGAAAACACTAAGCTATGGCACTAAAGTAACTATAAGAACTTTAGTTAAGTATGCTATTGAAGTTAGTGATAATTCTGCTCACTTAATGTTAATCGATTATATCGGTTATAATAACTTAAAAGAATATGGTCAATCACTAGGGGCAACTTATACGCTTTCTGGAACTGATAAATTTGGTTATATAACTGTTGATGATGCTCTAATTTATCTTAAAACACTTAATGAATTTATTAATAATAATGAAGAATTAGGCCGTGAATTACAAAGCTATTTATTAGCTGCTGAACAAAATGATTTAGCTCTACCAGACTTAGGTATTGCAGCTGCTCATAAATATGGTGAATATGAATCTGTTTATCATGATATCGGTATAGTTTATGATGAACACCCATATGCGGTAGCTATTCTTACTAAAGAAGGTAATAGTAAAAAATTTGAGGATAAAGTTAAAGATATTAACAAGCATCTATATGAATTACACCAAGCTTTTTATACCAACCATGAACAAGTTTGTCGTACCAAGATATATGGTCAATAAAAAAGTATTAATTATCTTTAATACTTTTTTCTTTTCTCTTAAATTCTTTAGCTAACTGACCACTTTGTTCCATACTTTTATATAAGCCATCATTAACTATATAATCATATTCACCAATATTTTCAAAAGCCATTGGTTTAAATCCCATCTTAAATTCATCTAATCCTCTATATGGATTCTCTTTTGTAAAATCACCAGTAATACCATTTAAATCCATATAATCAAAATCTTTCTTATAATGTTCAATCAATTTATAATGTAAGAAATAGTTAGGACAGAATCTTTTAAATCTTTGATCAAAACCACTTATTAAAATATTAACTCTATTTTTATATTTAATCGTTATAGCTCCTGCAATAAATGCATCTTTAGATTGCACTAAATAATTAGTTGTTTCAGCTAAAGCTTCATTATAAGCATTTAACGTATTATCAGAATCTAACTTTCTTCTTAAACTTTCTTCTGTTGGATTATTCATAACCTTAACTACTAATTTATTATTACGTTCTAATTCCTCTTCATATTTTTCTCTTAAATTAATTAAACATTCTTCAAAATTAATTTTAACTAAGAAAATATCAATTTCATCTTTTTTAGCAAAAGCATTATAGTAATTATAATAGTGTTCAATAGGATAATCTTTTTTCTTTTTAATAAATTGATATAAAATTTCAATATCATCTCTAGTCCCTTTAACTAAAGAAAGACCATTTCTAATACTTTTATTAATTTTATTACGGGTATTTTTAGATATTGTTTTTAAATTAGTTTTCTTAAGTACTTGAATTGCACTATATTTCGGAATTTTAGTTTCAAATCTTTTATTTCCTTCTAACTTACGAAAACCTAAATTAGTTAAAGTATTTTCAATAATTTGATTTTTATTATAAATAACTTTTTTATTTTCAAAATCTACATTACCAATAAATATTTCGGGATTAATTTTAATAAATGCAAAATTCTTTTTATAATAATATTTCTTTAATTGTTTAGTAAATTCAGCAATAAGTCCCGGATTATAATAATCTATTAAAAATCCTTTAGGAGCATAGCCATATCTGTTAAACATTCCTAATCTTTTAGATAATATTAAGGATGCTGCATGAATATTACCATCATCATCAACAAGACCTAATAAATCATATTCATAGCCTTGTTCAGCCATCATTAAAGCATAACTAGAACTTTGATGATAACTACTTAAAGGATGATTAAAAGAGTAATTATCGAACTCAAAAATAGACAAATTCTTTAATTTCATAAGGCACCCCTTTCAAAATAAGAAGCTATTATATCACATCTAAAAAATATTGCAATATATTATTTTATGTTTTAAAATTATACTAGAGGTGTAATCAAAATGAACAAAGTAATAAAAAGAATGGAAAATTTAATGATCTCATCACTATCTATGGCTTTAATCAGTGTTATAGTAGGGTTAGTATTTATCTTAGGAGATAAATTTCAATTAGCTACCACAGCTGTCATTTTATCTTCATATATCTTAATTAATGGTTTATTTTATTTAATAAGATATTTATATGATGGTTTAGGAAAAAAAGTTTTTGCTGTAGATTTAGTTCTTGGTGTAGTTGGTATAATTCTTGGTATATTTACTTATGTTTATTTAATGAATGATACTACTAAAATCTTAGATACAGTAGGAATTATCTTAGGTGTATGGTTTATTGCTGTCGCTTTTGAAAAGATTTTCTTTGGTGTTAAATTTGCTACTGCTAACGAAGAAATATCACCTTTAGTATGTTTTATTGGTCTACTAATGGCTATTATGGGTCTATTAGTTGTCTTTAATCCATTTAGTTACTTTATGCTTGTAACAAGATTAATGGGTTTATTTACTATCTGTGCTGGTTTACTAGACGGAATGGTATCTATGTTATTTAGAAGAAGAGCAAAAGAGATATTAAAACTATTCAAATAAGACCTAAATGGTCTTTTTTTCTTGATTTATTAGTAAATATATGATAGATTATTAATCGGAACGGAAGTGATTTTATGGAAATAGCACTTTTAATTGTATCAATATTATTAATAGCAATCGTTTTACTACAAAGTAATAAAGCTAGCGATTCTAGCCAAATAATTTCAGGAGGTAATGATGTTCTATTCCAAAATCAAAAGGAAAGAGGATTAGAGTTAGTTATTACAAGATTAACAATTATCTTAGGAGCATTATTCTTTATTATTTCATTTATAATGTTTATACAATAGTCCGTTAAGGGCTTTTTTTTTGCTATTAATTTAGTGTGAAATATGGTATATTAAATAATAGATAAATAGTGAATAAAAAGAGAGTTTAAGGTGATAACATGAAAGAACAGATATTAGAAGTTCTTAAAGATGTGCACACAGCTAAAGAAGCAATTGAAATAAATGATATGCTTGGTTTAAAAAGTGCAGATGAATATCGTGAATTACAAGAAGCTTTAAATGAATTAGTAGATGAATATTTAGTATTCTATACTAAAAAAGGTAAATATATATTATTACAAAATTGTCCTGGTTTGAAAATAGGTCGCTTATCTGTTAGCAAAAAAGGTTTTGGTTTTGTTATCCTAGATAAAGAAGATGACATATATGTTTCTGAAAAGAATATGAATGGTGCTATTGATGAAGATATTGTCTTAGCTGAAGTATATCCGTCAGGTGTTCGTAAAGAAGCTAAAATAATAAGAATAATTAAAAGAGAATTACAAAACCTTGTTGGTGAAGTTGAATTTGAAGATGATGGCGATGCTTTCATCAAACTAGATGATGATAAAAAAGACTTAACTATTATGTTAACACCTGAATCAGTTAAAGATTGTGTTGCTGGTCATAAAGTCTTAGTTAAAGTTATCAAAGAAGTTAATAAACATAAATATATTGCTGAAGTCGTTAAAATAATTGGTCATAAAGATGATCCTGGTACTGATATTTTAAGTATTGCTTATAAACATGGTATCTATGAAGACTTTGGGGAAGAAGTTGAAAATGAATTACTAGATATCCCTTCTGAAGTCGATCCAAAAGAATATAAAGGACGTCGTGATTTAACTGACCAAGTTATCTTTACTATCGATGGTGATGATACTAAAGATATCGATGATGCTATCAGTATTAAAAAATTAGATAATGGTAATTATGAATTAGGTGTTCATATCGCTGATGTTTCAAATTATGTAAAAGAAAACACAGCTTTAGGTGATGCTGCTTATGAAAGAGGAACATCTTCTTACTTAGCTGATACTGTTATTCCAATGTTACCTCATAAATTATCTAATGGCATATGTTCTTTAAATGAAGGGACAATAAGACTTACTATGTCTTGTGTTATGGAAATAGATAATAAAGGTAAAATAGTTAATTACGATATCTTCCCAAGTTATATTAAGAGTCGTAAAAAAATGACTTATAAGAAAGTTAATGATATTATTGTTAGAAATATAGTTGCTCCTGATTATGCCGAATTTGCTGATGATTTAAGAATGATGAATGACTTACATCATATCTTACGTAAAGAACATATGAGTCGTGGCTATATTAGTTTTGATATCGACGAAGCAAAAGTCGTTCAAGATGAAAATGGTAAAGCTATTGATATTGTTAAACGTACTCGTGAAGAAGGCGAAATGCTTATTGAGGACTTCATGATTGCTGCTAATGAAACAGTAGCAACTCATATTTATAATATGGATTTACCTTTTATCTATCGTGTCCATGATGTTCCAAAACCAGAAAAGATTGATGAATTCATGACAATGGTTGGTATTTTAGGTTATAAATTAACTGGTAATATTCGTGAATTAACTCCTAAGTCTATGGATAATATCTTAAATCAATTACGTGATAAAAAAGAATTTGAAATACTATCAAGTTTACTTTTAAGAAGTATGCGTAAAGCTGAATATAGTAAAGATAATATCGGTCACTTTGGTTTAGCTAGTCGTGCTTATACACACTTTACTAGTCCAATTAGAAGATATCCTGACTTAGTAGTTCATCGTTTACTTAAAACATATTTAATTGAACATGATATGTCAATGACAACTATTCAAACTCTTGAAAATAGTTTGGTCGAAATAGCAGCTCATTCTTCTGAAAGAGAAGTTGCCTCTGTTGATGCTGAACGTGATGTCTTTGATATGAAAGTTGCTGAATATATGGAAGATCATATTGGTGAAGAGTATGAAGGAATTATTGATACAATTACTAATTTTGGCTTCTTTGTTCAGTTGCCTAATCTAGTTGAAGGTCTAGTTCATGTTCAAACCTTAAAAGGTGATTACTTCACTTATGTACCAGAATTATTATCAATGATTGGTAAATCGACAAAGAAAACATATCGTTTAGGGGATAAAGTTAGAGTCAAGTGTGTTGCAGCATCTAAAGAAAATTCAATGGTTGACTTTGAATTAGTAAAGGTTGATGAAAATGGAGATAAAGAACAAGAAAGCTAATTTTGATTACTATATTGAAGAAAGTATTGAATGCGGAATTGAACTTAAAGGAACTGAAATAAAATCTTTAAGAAGAGGTTCAGGTGATTTAAAAGATACTTTTGCTATCATTCGTAATAACGAAGTATACTTAATTAATATGTATATTGCTAAATACGAAGAAGGTAATCAATTTAATCATGATGAAAGAAGAACTCGTAAATTATTATTACATAAAAGTGAAATAAAAAAATTAAAAGAGAAAATTGATAGAGAAGGTTATAGCTTAGTACCATTAAAAGCCTATCTAGTCAAGAATAAAGTTAAAATCTTACTAGGTGTCGGTCGTGGTAAAAAGTTATATGATAAGCGTGAAACTATCAAAGAAAGAGATTTAAAAAGAGAAGCTCAAAGAATGAGGTAGGTGAGTTATATGAAGAAGTATATTTCATTCCTCTTTGCTATGCTTCTTTTTCTTATAATAAAATGTAATGCTCAAACTATCGCACCTGTTGATATTACTCAAATGAGTATTACTGAACTTAGTGATGCCTTAGCTAAAGGTTATCTAACAAGTGAAACATTAGTTAAATTATATTTAGAAAGAATAGAAGCATACAATGATAAATTTAATGCCATCAGAGAAATAAATAGTCATGCTATTGAACAAGCCCAAAAATTAGATCAAGAACGTTTAAGTGGTAAAGTCCGCAGTAGTCTTCATGGTATTCCTATTTTAGTAAAATGTAACATAGATGTTTATGGTATGCCAACAACAGCTGGGACTAAAGCTTTAGCTGATAATTTTCCTAAAGAAAATGCTTATGCCGTTCAAAAACTAATCGATGCTGGTGCTATTATCTTAGCTTCTACTAATATGAGTGAACTAGCATTTTCAGCTCGTGATTCATACAGTTCATATGGCTATGTTAAAAATGTTTTTAATAATGAGTATACCCCTTATGGTAGTAGTGGTGGTTCTGCTGTCGGAGTTAAAGCGGCCTTTGCTGCTGCTGCTCTTGGAACAGATACTAATTCTTCCGTAAGACTTCCAGCATCAGGTGCTGGTCTTGTTGGAATGCGTCCAACATTTGGTTTAGTAAGTCGTACAGGTGTTATACCTTATGATATATATCGTGACACCATTGGTGTTATAAGTAGTACAGTATCTGATAATGCTTTAATCTTATCCGTTATTGCTGGAGCTGATAGCGCTGATTCGGTCACTAATTCCTCAAAAGGTTTTTCTTTAATTGACCAAAAATTTAGTTTAAAAGATGTCAATATCGGTGTGCCAACTCAATACCTTAAAGGTGCTGGAAATAGTGGTGGTGTTGCTAGTAGTACTGATGAAGATATATATAATATCGCGACAAAAGCTATTTCAAACTTAGAAAAAGCTGGAGCTAATATAATCTATCTTGATGACTTTGTTAAAAACTCTAATATCAATATTGCTAGCTCTACGCAATCAGGTATTACTATGTGTGATGGTATAAATAACTATTTAAAAGGAACAACTGGTACTATTCGTAGCTTTAAACAACTAGCTAATTCTAGTGGTCATATTCAACCACTAAGTGGTTATGTATCTGGTTGTGGTATTGGTGATAAAGAATCAGATAAAAAAAGTAGTAAAAAAAGTGTCTATCGTAAATATGTCGATGACTACTTTACAGATAATAATTTAGATTTAATTATCTATCCAACTTTAAAAAATAAACCTGGTAAATATAACGCTGGTGTCGCGAATATCAGCCCAGGAAGTAGCCTTGGTAGTGTTATTGGTTATCCTTCTGTAACCATTCCTATGGGCTATGATAATGATGGTTTTGCTTACGGTTTAGAATTTTTTAGCACTGCGAATAAAGAAGAATTGTTGTATAATGTAGGTATAGAATTTGAAAAAGCTAATGGTAATGAGGTCCAAACATCTCCTTTAACTCCATCTTTATATGAAGTACCAAAAGAAGTTAGTGATCTTATCTTTACTTATGAACAAGAACTAGTTAAAAATTCTAATGATAAAAAAGTAATGAAATGGTTAGATAGTGTTAAAAGCTATTTTAAAAATTATAATAATTATGATAATGTTTCAAAAGAAGCTAAAAATCTTTTACAAATATACCAAGACGAAGATATCTCTAAAGGTTTTGATTTTATGAGATTATTTGTTTATGCTTTATTTATTTTAATGACTGGAATAATTATCGTAATTTTCTTTAATGAGTTTTTTGAAAGAAGTTAGAGGTGCAGTATGAAAAAAGTAAAAACTAAAAAAAGAAAAAATAAAACAGGTTTAAAAATATTATTAGTAGTTATAATCCTCGCCGCTATTGGGGCAGGAATATATTTAAATAAAGACAAAATATTTAAAACTAAAGAAGAGCCATCAAAAGAAGTTCCAGTCAAAGAAGAAAAAAAGCTCCAGATTGTTGATGAAGATTCTAATACTCGTCCTATTGCTGTTATGATTAATAACATCGGTGTAGCTCGTAAATATCATTCAGGTCTTCAAGATGCATATATTACATATGAAATAATTGTTGAAGGCGGTATTACTCGTTTTATGGCGGTCTTTAAAGATGCTAATTTAGCAAGTATTGGTTCTATTCGTAGTTCTCGTGCTTACTTCTTAGATTATGCTTTAGAAAATGATGCTATTTATATTCACTGGGGTGGCAGTCCAGGAGCCTTAAGCGATATTAAATCTTTAAATATCGATAACATCGACGGTCGTTTTTATGAAAATAAATATTTTATTCGTAAAAAATTAAATATTTCTCGTGAACATACTGGTTTTTCTAGTAGCCAAATGCTTAATGAAGGTATTGATAAACTAGGCTATCGTAAAACAACTTCTAAAGATTTATTACTAAATTATACAACTGAAGAAAATGATTTAAGTAAAATCGAAAATGCTGAAGTAGCTAATTACATTGAAATTCCATATTCTAATTACATAACTACAAGTTATAAATATGATAGCGCTAATAAAGTTTATAAAAGATATGTTAATGGTGAAGAACATACAGATTATGAAACTAAAAAACAATATACTGTTAAAAATATTATTACTTATAAAGTTTATAATGATGCTATTAATGATGATGACAAAGGTCGTCAAGAATTACAAAATATTGGTAGTGGTCAAGGATATTACATAAGTGAAGGTTATGCTGTCCCAATTACTTGGGAGAAAAAATCTCGTAGTTCTCAAACTGTTTATAAATATTTAAATGGTGAAGAAATCAAAGTAAACGATGGTAATACCTTTATTCAAATCCAACCAACAACTAAAACTTTAACTATTTCTGAATAGAAGAACTTATAAAAAGTTCTTTTCTATTTGGGTTGTTTTTTAGTCTTAATATTTGATATAATAAATATCGTAAAGAGGAGGAAAGATAAAAAATGAATTTATCTTCTGTGTGGTCAATTCCTATATGGTCTGTAATTACAAAACTTATCGACATATGCGTAGTATGGTGTATGGCGTATTATATATTAAAAAATGCTAAAAATAATGTCAAAATGCATTTAATAGTTAAAGGAGTTATTATTGTTTTAGCTGTTAAAATTCTTAGTGATTTATTAAACTTATATACTGTAGGTTATATTTTAACTTATGTCTTCGATTGGGGGCCAATTGCCGTTATCATTCTATTCCAACCAGAAATCAGAAACTTCCTAGAATCAATTGGTCGTACTAAACTTTTAGGTCGTCACAAAATTCTTACTGTCGAAGAAAGAGAACGTGTCGTTTATGAAATAATGGATGCGATTGATTACTTACGTAAGAATAAAATAGGTGCTTTAATTGTTATTGAAAGAGATGTCTCATTACAAGAATATATTGCTCCAGCAACTAAAGTATATGCTGACTTAACTAGTCCTTTATTAGGTACTATTTTCTTTCCAAATAGCCCACTTCATGATGGTGGTGTAATTATTCAAGGAGATAAAATAACATGTGCTGGTGCTGTCTTTAAAACAAGTATGGATCCAAATTTAAATAAAAAATTAGGTACTCGTCATAGAGCAGCTTTAGGTATTGCTGAAGAAAGTGATGCTGTCGCTTTAATTGTTTCTGAAGAAACAGGTAAAATAAGTATTGCTGTAGATCATGAAATTCATTATAACTTAAGTTTAGATGAATTTAGAATGATGCTTGTAGAAGAACTAAAACCAAAGACAGAAATCTTCTATGATGCCGATGGTGCTGAAAGTGAAGGTGAAACTGATGAAAAATAACAAACTAGTCAATGCCTTTCAAAGTATCTTCAAAGGAATATATAAATTTCTAGATAAAATTCTTATTACCCCAATTAGTACAGTTGTTTATAAAATTGGTAATAAATTAGGTAAAGGAAGTAAATTAGAAAAACTTCTAAACAAACCTAATATGTTAATCTATATTTCTTTAATTTTTGCCATAATTCTTTTCTGGTTTGTTGATTCACAATCATCATTACTAGTAAATAAAGATGCTGAAATATTAACGGGAATTCCTGTTAAAGTTCAATACAATAGTAGTGCTTATGTCATTGAAGGTATTCCTGAAACCGTTGATGTAACTTTAATCGGTAAGAAAAATCAATTATATTTAGCTCGTCAACTAGGTGATAAAGAAGTTGTTCTAGACTTAAATGATTATCACGCAAGTGATGAACCAGTAAGAGTTAAATTATCATACAATAAACCAATCAAGAATCTTGAATATAAAATAGATCCTGGTTACGTATCAGTAATTATTAAAGAAAAAGTCAGTGATAATAAAACTATCTCATATGACTTATTAAATCAAGATGCTCTAGATCCTAAATTAAGTGTTAAATCAGTTACCTTATCAAAATCAGATGTTATCGTAAGAGGATCACAAGATACTTTAGATAAGATAGCTACAATCAAAGCTTTAATCGATTTAAGTAATGAAGATTTTACTAAAGCTGGTTCATATAATATTGATAACTTAAATTTAGTAGCCTATGGTAGTGATGGACGCATTATTGATAATGTTGAAATTGTTGCTACAAACATTTCTGCTAAAGTTGAATTAGATTCATTCTCTAAACGTGTTCCAGTAAGAATTCATACAACTGGTAGCTTAGTCGAAGGTAAAGCTATCTCATCAATAACTATTAATGGAACAAATGCTAATGATTTTGAAACCACAATTTATGGTAGTGAAGAATCACTAGAAAACATTAATGAAATAGCTGTTACAATTGATGTTGATAAACAAGGTAACAATGGTTCTAAGACCTCAAATGTTACATTACCAAAACCTTCTGGTGTCAGAAGTATTGGTGATGAATCAGTAAGCATTGTCTTGAACTTCGGTGATGCTAAACAACGTACGCTTCGTCTAGAAGGTATCTCATCACGAAATGTTCCTAATGGCTTAACAGCTCAATTAGCTAATGAAGAAGACAAATACGTTGAAATTCAAATAATTGGTGTTGAATCAGTAATCAATGCTATTGATGAAAATTCAAATGAAATAACCGCATACGTTGACTTAACTGGTAAAACAGCCGGCCGTTATACTGTTGATGTAATGGTTGAAGGAACTGATTCAAGATTACAATATATCGTTACTAAAAAAGTTGATATAATCTTAACTAATTCCTAAAAAATAAAATGACTCATTATTCATGAGTCATTTTTTCTTCGAAAAAATAAGCAATACTTATTAATGAAGCAATACCTATAATAATATAGATAAGATTATTAATCATTGTGCTTTTAATTAGTAAAGTAACTAAATTAATGTTAAAAATACCAATTAAGCCCCAGTTTAAAGCTCCAACTATTGTTAAAGCAAGAGCTATTTTCTTTATAATTTCCATATAAAACCTTCCTTTTCTACTTATAGTATTAACGAATATAAAATATTTATGTATGAATATTTATTAATTTCAATAATATTATTAATTAGAAAAGGTTGGTGTTATGAAAAGAATTTTTTTGCTGTTTATAAGTCTTTTATTATTAACAGGGTGTGGTAAAGTTGATAAGGATAAATTAATTAAACATTTCAAAAATGATGTTGAAAGTGCTAAATCCTATACTGTTGAAAGTAAAATGGAAATCTACAATGCTGAAGATACATTTGAATACGATATCAAAGTATCATATATGGATGATGATTATTTTAAAGTAGATATGGTTAATACTTTAAGTAATCATGAACAAATCATCTTACGTAATAATGATGAAGTCTATGTTGTAACTCCTAGTTTAAATAAGAGTTATAAATTTGTTAGTGAATGGCCATATAATAGTAGTCAATCATATATTTTAAATTCTTTAGTTAAAGATCTTGATAATGATGAAAATATTGAATTTAATAAAGAAGATGAAGGTTATTCCTTAATCGTTGATGTTAATTATCCAAACAATGCCAATTTAAAATATGAAAAAATGTATTTTGATAAAAATATGAATTTAAAAAATGTTAGTGTCTACGATGATGAAGACATAGTATCTTTAAAAGTTGATTTTAATAATATCGATTATAAAGCTAATCTAAAAGAAGAAGATTTTAGTATTGATAATTTAGTTGAAGAAAATTGTTGTAATACAGATGTTGATAATTCTAATAGTGAAAGTAATACTGAAACTAATACCGATGAAGAAACATCAGCTTTAAAAGATATAATCTATCCTTTATATGTCCCAGCCAATACCTATTTAAAAGATAAAGAAACAGTTAATACTGAAAATGGTGAAAGAGTAATTCTAACTTTCAATGGTGATAAGAACTTTGTTATTATTGAAGAATCTAGTAAGGTCTATGATGAATTAGAAATAATTCCTGTCTATGGTGATCCAACAATGCTAAGTAATACAATTGGTGCTCTAAGTACTAACTCCTTATCTTGGTCTGCTAACAATGTTGATTACTATTTAGCAAGTAATGATTTAAGCCAAGCCGAATTATTATCTATCGCCGATTCTCTAAATGTTACAAATCTAGTTGAAAAATAATGAATAAATAATTATAATAGAAACCATTATAACTATGTAATTCCAACATTTATTTGCTTTAGTTACTAAATGTGTTATAATTGAGACAAGGTGGTTTAAATGGAAAAAAAGGAAAAAGTATCAAAGAAAAAAACAGTTGCTAAAACTGATAAAGTAAAAAAAGTAAAAAGAAATAATAAGATTAAATTTGAAACTACTGAACAAGCAGAAGTAAAAAAATTCATAATTGTTATTATTGTTGTATTACTTTGTGTCGGAGCAATTTATTTATTCACAAGAGCATTCGTATCTAAAGACTTATTTAAAAAAGATGAACCAAAAGTTGAAGATGTTACTGAAGGTGAAGTTAATTACGATGTAGCTATTATGGGGCAAATACTTAATCGTCCATATGATGAATACTATGTAATAATTTATAATCAATCAGAAGGTGAATATTTAGGTGATATGGCTAGTATCGTTTCTGATTATTCTACAAAAGAAGATGATAAAAAACTTCATTTATACACAGTTGATTTATCAAATGAATTAAATAGCTCTTATTATGATAAAGAAAATGAAAATACTAAAGCTAAAACTTTAGCAGAAATTAAACTTGGTGATAAAACTTTATTAAAAATTAAGAAAAATAAAAAATCAGGTAAGTTAGAAATTTCTAAATATATTACAGATATTGATGCAATGAAAAAAGAATTAGATATCAAAGAAGACGAAGAAGATAAATAATAATTATAAAAAAAGTTTGATTTTAGTATCATACTTTTTTTTATTATGTTATTATTTTAGATAGAAGGTGACTTTATGGAAAAAGAAAACAAAGAACAAAAAATAAAAACCAACAAGAAAAAAACTAAGTCAACAAATAAAAATAATTACAAGGTTCAAACTAATAAAAAAACAACTAAAAAGAAAGATAATCCTAAAAATAAATCTTTATTAAATAAATCTGTCGAACCTAAAAAAGAAAAAAAATTCAAAGATGGTAAATTTAGATTAGATATTCTAGACATTTTAATTATCGTCGTCTTAACATCTATTGTTTCATGTGTTCTAACTGGTTTCATTCTAAATTATCAATATAAACATTCTAATGTTAATAAACAACAAATCACTGACGAAAATATCAATGAATTTTTAAATACCTATTCAGAGATTGTTGATAATTATTATGAAGAAGTTGATAAAAAGGGAATGGTCGAAGCTGCTATATCTGGTATGCTAGATTATTTAGAAGATAATTATTCAATCTACTTAAATAAAGATGAAACTGATGCTCTATCAGGAATGTTAGATAGTACTTATGAAGGTATAGGTATTATATCTGTAGGTAATATTGTTTATCGTGTTTATGATAACTCTCCAGCCGCTGAAGCAGGTCTTAAAGTTAATGATGAAATAATTAAAGTAAATGGCGAAACTATAGATAGTGAAAATTTTGAAATCATTTCTGATTTAATCGCTAATAATAAGAAAGAAACTAATGAGATAGTTGTTAAACGTAAAAATAAAGAAATGACTTTCAATATTGAACGCTCTAAAGTAACCATCCCTGTAACTGCAACCGAAACTATTAAAATGAATAATCACAATATCGGTTACTTAACTTTAAGTGCTTTTTCCGATAAATCATATGATGAATTCCAAGAAAGCTTACATAAACTTGAAGATGAAGAAAAGATTGATTCTTTAATAATTGATCTTCGTAATAATAGTGGTGGTTATTTAAACTCTGCTCGTGATATAGCTAGTTTATTCCTTGAAAAAGATAAAGTTATTTATTCTTTAGAAAATAAAAATGAAACAACCGCTATTAAAGATACAACTGATGAAAAAAGAAATTATAAAATAGTAGTTTTAGTAAATAATGGTACTGCTTCATCTTCTGAAATAGTAACCGCCGCTCTTAAAGATAGTTATGGTGCAACAATAGTTGGTACCAAAACTTATGGTAAAGGTAAAGTTCAAAAGACTATGAAATATGGTGATACTATGATGAAATATACCTCTGCTAAATGGTTAAGACCAAATGGTGAATGTATCGATGAAATAGGAATAACCCCTGATTATGAAATAGATATTGAATATAAAAATAATACTATTTATGATAAACAATTAGATAAAGCTATTGAATTATTAAAATAAACAAAAGACACTTTAAAGTGTCTTTGTTTGTTATTTTTCAAAAAATATTATATAATTGGTAGCGAAAGCGGGATATTATGGATAAATTAAAAGTTGGAGACAGACTAAAAATTTATTGTTATAAACATGATGGTACTCTAGAACATACTTCTGATGAAGCCATAGTTCTAGAAAATACACCTGACTACTTAGTCTGTGGCAATGGAAGAACCAGAATCACCGAAAAAGATGGTCGTAGCCATTTAACAAATGAACCAGCCGTTTTATTCTTTTATAAAAATCACTGGTTTAATATAATTGGTCAATTAAAAAAGTATGGTTTATTTTATTATTGTAATATTGCATCCCCATATATGATAGATGGTAAATCAGTAAAATATATTGATTATGATTTAGACTTAAGAGTATTTCCTGATGGTGGCTTTAGAATTCTAGATCGTAATGAATATAACTATCATCGAAAGACGATGCATTATACCGAAGAACTAGATAAGATTTTAAAATCAGAACTTACATATTTAATCGAACAAAAAAGAGCTGAAACTGGTCCTTTCACTCCAGGTATAGTAGACAAATACTATAAAATATATGAAGAAATAAAAAAATTTTAAGATTTTTTTATTTTTTTATTGCATTTACACTTTTTTTGTTATATACTTGAAAAGATGTTTGCGAAAAAGTGTAAACATCAAAAAATAAATGCCGAAATTATAATATCTTGTCAAGTCAAGAAACTTTTTTAAAAAAATGTCAAAAAAAGTTGACAAAAGGAATTATGATTTGGTATATTACTAATGCAACACGGAAAAAGTTGCAAAAATGATCTTTG
>CANQOH010000030.1 GCA_947625425.1 uncultured Bacilli bacterium | reverse complement strand
GTTTACGAAATGTTTATGGGTGATTATGAACAAGATGCGCCTTGGAGTACTGATTCATTAAGAGGATGTAAACGTTTTATTGATAAAGTAGTTAGATTAAAAGATAAAGTTGTAGATGGCAAAGAATACTCAAAAGACTTAGAAAGTTTAATTCATAAGAGTATTAAAAAGGTTGAATATGATTTAACCCATATGGCTTATAATACAGTAGTTTCAACTTTAATGATTTTAGCTAATGCTTATGATGATAAAGAAAGTATTACGAAAGAAGATTATCATGTCTTATTAACCTTATTAAATCCTTTAGCACCACATATTACAGAAGAATTAAATGAACAAATCGGTTATGAACCTATTTGTAATAGCGAGTGGCCAACTTATGATGAAGCTAAAACAGTTGATAATGAAAGAACAATTGGTGTTCAAGTAAATGGTAAATTAAGAGCTTCTATTACAATTAATGTTGATGAAGATGAAGAAAGTGTTAAAGCTAAAGCAATGGCTGAACCTAATGTAATTAAGTTTACGGAAGGTAAAGAAGTTGTTAAAGTAATCGTTGTTAAAGGTAAAATAGTTAATATTGTTGTTAAATAGTTAATAAAAAGTAGATTTAAAGGAATTAAATCTGCTTTTTTGTTATAATAATATTAATGAAAGAGATGGTTTAATGACCAATAAGTATCCTTTATATGAATTAAAGAAAATATGTAATATTATTGATGAACATGTGGTAGATAAAGAGATTGCTTTTGATTACTTAAGAATTGTTTATTTAGATGATAAGTATGAAAAAGAAGCTAAGAATATTTTATTTTTTCCCATTTATTTTACAAAATATGATATTGAAGATGGATGGATGATTAATTATGTTGATTATCGACCAAAGATAAAAGAGATAATGGAGAAACATCCAGAATATACATATGTTATTGAAAAAGATATGTTATCTTTATTTGATAATGATAAATATAATTATTTAGTGGTAGATAATATTTTAGAAGAAATAGATAAGTTATATGAGTATGTATTGGATAAAGTAAAACCTAAAGTAGTAGCGGTGACAGGTAGTGTAGGAAAGACGACGAGTGTTGGTTTAATTACAGATGTTTTAGCTAAGAAATATAAAGTAGAAAGAATATATCATAAGAGAATAACACCTATATTACTTAAAGCGCATATTATTAATTTACTACAAAGTGATACAGAATATGTGGTCTTAGAAAATTCAATTTATTTTAAAGATCATGTTAAAGTCTTAAGTATCTTACTTAAACCAGATATAGCTTGTTTCTTACAATTAGATTCATCACATTTACATAAAGATGGAATGGATACGATAGAAGATTTAGCCATTAATAAAGCAGAGATATTTAGAAATGCTAAAGTAGGTTTTTATAATATTAAAGATAAATATATTAAAAGAATTAGTTTAAAAGATAAAGATATATATTATGATGATAAGAAATTATTTACTTCTAATTTGGATGAATTATTAACTTTTAATACGAATGTCAGCTTTAAAGATGAGGGATTTATGATAGAAGGTCATTATATAAAACCTTATTTACTTACGGATTTATCGCTTTTACAATATGCTTTAGCTTATAAAGTTGGGAAGTATTTAGGAGTTAATAAAGATGACATAGTAGAAGCTTTAAATAGTTATGTACCAGTAGAAAATAGAATAAATAAAGTAAAGATATTTGGTAAAGAAGTCTTTTTTGATGGAGATGTAACTACTTATGAAAGATTAAAACAATTAAGTAAGAATAAATATAAAAAGAAGATATTAGTAATTAGGAAGTTTGGCTCAGCAGAGAATACTGATCGTTTTGAACAAGTACCAGAATTATTTAATAATTTTGATAAAGTTTATTTGTTTGATGACATAGAATATTTGAGTATTTTAAAAGATTATGACAATGTAGTAGTTGTTAATAATCATGATTTTATTCACAAGTATAAGGGAATAATATTTTATCATTATAGTGGTTATTTTAGAGATTATGATAAAGTATTAGAAGATAATCTATTAAGTTTAGAAAATGATACTTATAAAATTATTCCTTATAAGGAGGATTTAAAATGAAAAAATCTATTTTATTAATTCATGGCTGGAATTATCAAAATTATACTTCCCAAACTAAAGAAACTGATGCTTGGCACAATAGAGAAGAATTAGTTAAAAGATTAGAACAAAATTATAAGGTTTATAAATTAAATTTACCAGGTTTTTGTGGGGAAGCAGAACCAGATGAAGCATGGAATCTAAATAATTATGCCGATTATATTAATGATTATATCAAGAAGAATAATTTAGATATTGATTATATATTAGGTTATAGTTTTGGGGGAAGTGTAGCAATTAGATATAAAACAAAGTTTAAAGCTAAACAAAAACTTATTTTGGTATCACCAGCTATTATTAGAACAACTAAGAAAAGTAAAAGTTTTATTAAAACGCCCGAAGCTTTACAAGGAATTCGTAATTATTTAAGAGATTTTTATGTAATTCATATTTTAAAAACGAATGAAATGGTTTATGGAACTAAATTTTTACGTAGTTCTTATCAATCAATTGTTAGAGAAGATTTAGAAGATGAGGTAAAAGAAATACCTAAAAATGATTTTGTAATTATTTATGGAGATGAAGATGAACAAGTTAATCCCCATAAAGTAATAGATTATTTAGGTGAAGATTATAAAGATAATATAGATCTTATTAAAGGTGGTAAACATAATATAGGAGCTACGCATCCTAAAGAAGTAGAAGAAGCTATTTTGAAGTATACTTTGAAATAGTTTTTCTTTTTATATAAATTAGCACTCTCTATTGACAAGTGGTGTTTTAATCTTTATTTATTTAAAAACCAGTTTAATGATCTTTTTGTTACCTTAGCTATTTCAATTAAAAACAAAGTTGGAACAGTTGTCTTACCAGATTCGTACGCACTTATAACTGAATGCGTTGTATTTAATTTGTTTGCAAGCTTCTCTTGAGTATAATTAATTGATTTTCTTGCTAACCTAATTCTTTCTCCTAAAACTTTTCTATCAATTTCAACTTTATTAAAATTAATTTTTTTATTATCAGATAAATTAACTAAGTAATCTATATTAACATTTAATATATTAGATAACTTATTCAAATAAAAAAGTGGAATTGTATTTTTATTTATTTCCCACAAAGAATAAGCAGATCTAGTACATCCTAGCATTTTTGATATGGTTTCTTGTGTTATTTCTAATTCATCTCTTAAATATTTAATTCTATCCGTATTCAATTGTAATCACCAGAAAAATTATTTCATTTTTGCTTTTGAATTCGACATTTTGCTATCTAATACGACAAAAATGTGATATTATATATTTGAAAGGAGTGTAGTTATGGGTATAGCATCATTAATTCTTGGAATTATTGGATTATTGTTATCTTTGACAATTTTTAAGGATTTATGCTTAATATTATGTGTTTTAGCAATTGTTTTAGGAATCATTTCAATTGTTAAAAAGAAAAATAAAGGGATGGCTATTGCTGGTGTTGTATTATCTGCAATTGGTTTTGTTCTTTGTTTTGCTGTTAATGATGATCCTTCTTCAAATACTGGGATAACTAATGATACTGGTTCTGGGTCAAAAGTTGTTGAAGTTTCAAATGATAAAGTTTCAGTTGAAAAAGTTGCAATAACGAAAAGTGGTGATTTTGTAGTTAAAGTTACTAATGACAATGAGGGCTCTGTTTGTCTTTCTTCAATTAAGGCAAATTTTAAAGATAAAGATGGGAATTTCGCTTTAAGTAAAGATGCTGAAACATCATTTGTTGTGATTCCTGGTGAATCATCAACATATGCTTTCTTTTGGGGCTATGATGAAGATTATTCTCAGTATCCTTCGGTAAGCTTTCAAACAGAATTAGCAAATATTTCTGATGAATTTGCACATGCCGGAATAGAATTATCTTCTAATAATACAGGCAAACAAATTGCAGTTACTGTAAAGAATAATTGTGGTAAGAAAATAACTGATGCCAGAGTTACTGTATTGTATTATAAGAATAATAATATAGTTGGAGTTGAAGAAGGCTTTACTGATTCTGGTGCTGATAACGGAGGAGAAACTTATATCAATGTTGACTATCCATCAGATAAGAATTATGACGAAGTCGGCTTTGATAAGTATGAAGTATATTATGTTCATGCATCATTAGAAGATTAGTTTTTTAAATAAGTAAATATTATTTGTAATATTCTTGAAAATATATAGTATATAAGATATTATAAATGTGTATAGCGATGGAGTATCTTTGGATTCCATCTGTGCAAGTTGGATTCGTCTAACTTGCTTTTTTTTATGCATTAAATTTAGTATTTTTGAATAAATGTATATTGAATTATAAAATTAGCACTCTATATTGACAAGTGCTAATTTTGGAGTATAATGGGTGTTGATATGGAGGGATTATAATGAATTATGGATACAATATGCCACAACAAGAAGAAGAGGATGTTTTAGCTAAGTATGGTCGTGATATTACGGTGGCAGCTAAGGAAAATAAAATAGATCCAGTTATTGGCAGAGATGAAGAAATAAGGAGTATTACGCGAATATTATCACGTAAAACAAAGAATAATCCAGTATTAATTGGTGAACCTGGAGTAGGTAAAACAGCCATAGTCGAAGGTTTAGCACTACGTATTGTTAATGGTGATGTACCTGATGGTTTAAAGAATAAAACAATATGGGGACTTGATTTAGCAGCTTTAGTAGCAGGTGCTAAATACCGTGGTGAATTTGAAGAGCGATTAAAAGCTGTTTTAAATAAAATTAAAGATTCTGATGGTAGTATTATTATGTTTATTGATGAAATACATATGATAGTTGGTGATTCCGGAGAAGGAACCATGAATGTCGCTAATATGCTTAAACCAATGCTTGCGCGTGGAGAGATTAAGTGTATTGGAGCGACAACTTTAAATGAATATCGTAAGTTTATTGAAAAAGATGGAGCACTTGAAAGACGTTTTCAAAAGATTATTATTAAAGCACCTAGTGTTATTGATACAATAGCTATATTACGTGGTTTAAAAGAAAGATTTGAAGTTCATCATGGCGTTAATATTAAGGACCACGCTTTAATTGCCGCAGCGACTTTATCTGATCGTTATATTACAGATCGTTACCTTCCTGATAAAGCAATTGATTTAATAGATGAAGCTTGTGCTACTATTAAAGTCGAGATGGATAGTGTTCCTGTTAGTTTGGATAAATTAACTAGAAAGATAATGTTACTAGAAATCGAAAGACAATCTTTAAAGAAAGAAAAAGACGAACAAAGTAAGAAAAGATTACAAGAAATTGATGATGAATTATATGATCTTAAATTACAAGAAACAAAGTTAAAAGAAGATTTTAATAGTGAAAAAGAAGTTAATAATAAGATTAGTGAAACGAAGAAGACTTTAGAAAATTTAAGATATCGTTTAAAAGAAGCAGAGAATAATTATGATTTGGATACAGCTGCTCGATTACGTCATGGTGATATTCCAAGATTAGAACACGAACTAGAAGATTTACAAAAGAATAATAAGAATGTTTTAATCAGTGATACAGTTACGGAAGAAGATATTGCGCAGATAGTTTCTAAATGGACAAATGTACCGGTATCTAAATTAGTTGAAGGCGAAAAAGAAAAATTACTTAAACTAGAAGAAAGTATGAAGAAAAGAGTAATTGGTCAAGATGATGTCTTAAAGAAAGTATCAAATGCAATTATTCGTAGTCGTGCGGGAATTAAAGATCCTAATCGTCCAATTGGTTCATTCTTATTCTTAGGACCTACGGGAGTAGGTAAAACAGAAGTAGCTAGAACTTTAGCTTATGAATTATTTGACGATGAAAGACATATGATAAGAATTGATATGTCAGAATATATGGAAAGTTTTAATGTTTCAAGATTAATAGGTGCGGCGCCTGGATATATTGGTTATGATGAAGGAGGACAACTTACTGAAGCAGTTAGAAGAAATCCTTATTCAATAGTTTTATTTGATGAAATAGAAAAAGCGCATCCTGATGTCTTTAATTTATTATTACAAATACTTGATGATGGAAGAATTACTGATAGTCAAGGTAGAACTGTTGATTTTAAAAATACCATTATTATTATGACTAGTAATTTAGGTAGTGAGTATATTCTAGAAAATCTACCTAATAAAGATGAATTAATTGAAAAAGATTTACATAGGACATTTAAACCAGAATTTTTAAATAGAATAGATGATATTATTTACTTTAATACTTTAAGTAAAGATGTTGTTTATAAAATATTAGATAAGATTATTGATGATATTAATACGAGATTAAAAGATAAAGGAATTATTGTTTCTTTAACTAATAAAGCTTCAGAGTATGTTATTAATAATGCTTATGATGAAAATTTTGGGGCACGTCCAATTAAGAGATATGTTTCAGAAAAGTTAGAAACGCTACTAGCAATGAAATTAATTGATGGAACAATTAAAGATAATTCTAAAGTAGTTATTGATGTTAGAGATAATGGTGAATTTTATATAGAAGGTAATGAATAATTACTTTCTTTTTTTAAAATAATAAATAATAGATAGTTGAAAATAAATAGTTAAATGCTTTATACTTATAGTTATGAAGGTGATATCTTGAAAAAAGGTTTACTAAGTAAAATAAAGAAGAAAACTTTAAAAAAATTAATAATTGTAGGTTTGATATTACTTTTCTTTTTACTTATTATATTGGGAGTTGTTTGTGTTAAGAAAATAAGAGGAATGAGTAGTAATATTGATATAACTATTAAGACTTTAGATACTTTAGAGGTGTCTGCTGATGGCGTTAATTATCGTAATAAATTAACGAAAGATGATTTAAATATTGATTCAAAAGTATATAAGAATCGTAATCAGTTACCTAATGTTTTAACGCGTGTTTCAACAGGTGGGATGATTAATGAAGGTAAGTTAGAGTTATTTCAAGAAACAATTAAAAGTAAAGGCAAGAAGAATTTAGTAAGTAGTGAAGAGTTAAAAGATACTAAATGTTATGAAAAGGAATGCAAAGATAATAATTATATAGTTTATGACTTATTCTTTCAATCAGATGCCCCTGAAACAATTGCTTTAACACCTAATTCATATGTTAAACAAAAAAAAGATAATGGTTTAGAAAATGCTATTAGAGTAGGTTTTGTTGTTGAAGGAACAACAAGTAGTAAAGAAAAAGAAGACATACATAATTTATCTGCAGGAATAAAAGCTATTATTTGGGAACCAAATAGTGATATTCATACAAAGAAAGCCATTGAATTTGCTAAAGAAGTATATGATGTAGATATTAATGATAAAACATTATATTATCGTGGAATTAGTAATGAATTTAAAGATATGAATTTAAAAGATATCGATGATAGTAATAATTATTCTAATATTAGTTCTGATATTGTGACAAAAAAAGATTTTAATACAGATGAAATGTTATTTACGATTCAACAAGGAGTTACAAAAGTAAGAGTATATATTTGGCTTGAAAGTAATGATCAAGATGCAATGTTTGAAGAGAAGGTTACTAATTTAGATATTAATTTAGAATTTAAGACAATATAAAATAAGATACTTATTATTAGTATCTTATTTTTGTTCTTCTGGAGTTTTAGTTTCTTCAGTGGGGTTATTCTCAGTAGTTGTTTCAGTTTCTTCAGTAGGCTTATTATCTTCTACTGGTTTAACTTCTTCAGTAGGTTTGTTTTCTTCAACTTCTTCTGGTTCAGGTTTAGGAGGAGTTATTTTATTCATTTCATTAGGGTCTGGTTCTTTTGGTTTATAAAGAAGATTATGAATAACTTCTTTAGTACTTATTTCTTCTTCTTTTACTTCGAAGTACTTATGTAAGAATTCAGATAATTTAACTTCTAATAAGATTTGACGACTTATAAGTAGGAATATTGGAATGTAATAATAGTTAGCATTAAAGAAGTCAGCTTGATATATATCAACAGAGAAGTAATTAATTACAATTGTGTCTAAATTAGTAAATTGACAGATAATAATAAGTAAGATAAAGAAAATACTTATGATAAGCATAATGATAGAATAGCGAGCACGACTAAATACTTTTTTAGCATTTTTAACATTAGCTTGATCTTCAACGGTTTCACATTTGGCATCAATAATATCATTATTATTACTTATTTTAACAAAACATAGTAGTACTAAAAAAATTAAGATTACTAAGATCATTATATTCACCCTTTATTATGTTTAAATTATAACATATTTTATAAATTATGGAATAAGATATTGACAAGTGTATTTTATACACATTATAATAATTATAGGGTGATGATATGGAAGTAAAGAACAAATTATATAAAGGTCAAGGTATCCATGTTATTACAGCTTTGTTTACAGTTGAACAAGGTATTACAAAAGTATTACTAATTAAAAGAAAAAATGAGCCTTTTTTAGGAGATTGGGTTTTAACTGGTGGAGCTTTGTATAATAATGAAGATTTAGAAGATGGAGCTTTACGTGAAATTAAAGAAAAAACTGGTATTACAGAAGTTAAGATAAAGCAATTTAAAGCTTTTGGTAAAGTAGATCGTTCACCAGTAATGAGAATGGTAGCTGTTGGTTTTATTGGAATTTTAGATAGTAAGAGAGTTAATCTACTAAGAGAGACTAAGAATACATCGAATGCTGATTGGTTTCCAATTGATAAAATACCTCCTTTAGGTTATGACCATGAAGAAATTTTACATGAAGCGATATTAGAATTACGTAAACAAATTGTTAAGACGAATATTTTAAAAAGTTTATTCCCTGATGGTGTAACAATGCCTGAGTTACAGAAAACTTATGAAGCAATCTTGGATAAAAAATTTGATCGACGTAATTTTAGAAAGAAAATACTTAATTTAGATTTAATAGAAGATACTAATCGTAGTGATCGTTTTGAAGGTAATAAACCAGCTAAGGTTTATAAATTTAAGGATAAAATTGTGGATAAAGATATATTTTAATTTAAAATATGTTTTTATTTTTGGCATAAATAAGGAGTTGATGTTATGGTTTATCTGATGAGACATGGGCAAGATGATGAAGATTATATTGGTGGTTGGAGTAAAGTTGGTTTAACTAAAGAAGGTAAGATGGAAGTTATTGATACAGCTTTATGGATGAAAGATAATTTAGATATTAAGAGAGTTATTGTTAGTGATATTCATCGTGCGATGCAAACAGCTGAGATAGTTTGTGATATTTTAAAACTTTCATTTTTACCAAGTACTGAGTTAAGAGAACAAAATAAGGGCCTTTTAAATGGAATGTTACAGGAAGAAGCAAGAAAAGAATATGGAGAGCTACTGGCTAATGTAACTGTTGATACTGTTTATCCAGAGGGTGAATCTTTAAGAGATTTATATAATAGAATGAAAGAATGTTTAGAAAGGTTGATGCAATTAAAAGATAATACATTAATTATTACGCATCGAGGAGTTATTAACATGATTTATTTTATTCTTAATGATAAAGAGTTAGATATGGATAAGAAACAGTTTGGTGTTACAACAGCATCAGTACATGAATTAGATCCAGAAAAAAGAGAAATAAGAAAAATAAGGTAGGGTTTGGAATGATAAAAAGAATTGTTTTAACAGGTGGACCAGGAAGTGGTAAGACATCAGTTTTAGAAAAGATTGATCAAGTATTTACAGCGCAAGGCTATAAAGTAATTATTATTGATGAAACAGCATCATATTTAATTAATCATGGGGTAAGACCATTTGGTGATGGAGCAGTTGATTTAGTTGATTTTCAAGAATTAGTAATGCGTATGCAGTTAGCGAAAGAAGAAGTTTTTGATCGTGCTGTAGAAATGTTACCAAATGATAAGGTGATAATTGTTTATGACCGTGGAACAATTGATAATCGGGCTTATATTAATGAAGAAGAATTTGAAGAAGTATTAACACGTTTAAATCATGTTAAAGATATTGCAGAATTAATGAATAAGTATGATTTAGTTATTAATTTAGTTAGTCGTGAAGACTTTTATACAACAGAAAATAATAAAGCAAGAAGTGAAGATGTTACATCAGCTTTAGAGTTAGGTAAAAAGACTTTAAAAGTATGGTTAGGTCATCCGAAGGTAAAAATAGTTCTACCAAAAGATGAATTAGATGATAAGATTAAAGAAGTATTAAATGAAATAAATAAAATCCTTAATTTAAAACAAGTCAAGAGACAAGAAAAATACTTAGTTGATTTAAAGAATAGTGATATTGATTATATTAAAAATAATGGATCTGAAGTAGAAATTGAACAAGTTTATTTACAGAGTAATCCTGATGTTGAAAAAAGAATTAGAAAAGTTAAAATGGGTAATTCTTATGCCTACTATATGAGTGTTTATAAGATAATGGAAGATGGTACGAAAGTTATTGTTAGTGAGAAACAAATAGATAGCAAAGTTTATGATAGTTTAATGGAATTTAAAGATGACAAATATCGTATTGTTCATAAGAAGAGATATTATTTTAGTTATAAAGGAGAGTACTTCTATTTAGATGTCTTTGCTGATGATAATGATTTAGGTATTATGGAAATTAATGTTTCAGATGATGAAGAAGTTTTAATACCAGATTTTGTTTCCGTTATTGATCGTGTAACTAAGGATAGTAAGTATTCAAATAAAAGTATGGCATTAATTAAACCGGTAGTTAAGAAGGTGTTACAAAATGATTAAGACGTTTACTGGACCAATGCATAGTGGTAAGACAGCAGCAATGATAGCTACTTATAATAAAATATGGAATAAAGAACATGTTAAGTGTTTTAAACCTAATTGTGATACACGAGATATTGGCATGATAAAAAGTAAAGATTACGGAGAAGGTGTTGCTTCAATAGGAATTGATACTTTTGAAGAAATATTAGATTATGTTGATGAATCGGTAACGACAATATTTGTTGATGAAGCGCAACTTATGAAAGGTAATGTTAGTGTTTTATCTTATTTATCAATTGTTAATGATATGGATATATATGTTGGTGGCTTAAATCAAACTTCAGAACAGGAACCATTTTTGATAATGCCTCAGATACTAGCAATTAGTGATGAAGTAGAAGTGATTAAAGCTAGTTGTTATGATTGTGGTAGGGAAGCACCTTATACGTATTTTGAAGGTGAAAAAACGGATGCTGTCTTAGTTGGTGATGAAGGTTATGTTCCTTTATGTGGAAGATGTCTACTTAAAAGAAGAGGCAGTAAAGAAATGAGAAAATTATTAGTCTTAAAGAGAAAAGATGAAAAAGAAAAAAGTGTTTAGTTAACACTTTTTTTCTTGTGATAAATAATATCGATAATATAAATTAGAAGACTTAGTAAAGAAATAATAATTGGAATGATATAATTTATTTTATATTCTAGTGAAATAGTATGAGTTCCTTCTGGGCATTCAATAACCATTAGGGAATCAAGAGCAATAGATGGTTTTACTTTCTTACCATCAATTTTAATCTGCCATGCTGGATCATATGGAATAGAAGTGAAGATAACTTGGTCTTGATTAACATTAATTGTTCCTTCTATTTTACTATCTTCATAATGAGTATACTTAATTTGATTTTTAGATAGAGTTTGATAGATATTATTAAGTTGTTCTTCATTTAAGGTATAAATAGTATATGAAGGCAATTGACTAGTAAAACTTTTATATATTTGAGCACTATTAACAATACTATTATCACTATTAACAAAATCAATTAAGTAGAAATCTTTATTAACATCATAATGATATTTATCATTAATTTTAATTCCTTTAAGTTCTTTTTGATCATAAATATCTTTAATACCAGTCATAGCTTCGATAATGTATTCATATGAGTTTTTAACATTATATTCGTCTAAATCGATATATAAAATATTTTGCTTAACGGAATATATTTTTTCAAGATAATAATCGTTTTTAACATTTAATAACATATCAAATAGTTGATTATTATTTGGACATATTATGGATGAATTAGCAAAAGTTTCACAACTTAATTTAAAATCTAAACCAATAATAGAATTATAATTCATTGCACTTAAAAGATAAGTTACTTTATCATTTGAATATAAATTTTTATTTAAATATTCGTTTGCTTCTTGATTAGATGAATTTAAACGATATTTTATTGGTTCGGTTTTAAAATTAATATTAGTAATATTTTCTTCTTCTTGAGTTAAGTCTTCTCTTAGGTACAAACTATTAGCGACTAATGATTCAGTAATTAGAACAAAGATTATTAATAATTTATATATTTTAGATTGATTATAAAATATTACTAAGACTAAGAAACTAATAATGAAGACGATATTAAGAATTAAAATATTAAATTCGATATTTTTATAATTGATAAATAATAAAATGGCAATTATTGGAAAGATAAAATATAATTTTTTTAGATCTTTAATTTCAAAGTTATTAACATTTTTGATAAACATTGTAATTATTAAAAAGATAGGTATAAAGGAATAGCAATAAGGAATATTATTTATGTTATGAAAAATATTAATGATGTTATCAAGTGATGGAACAAAGAAGATTAGTATAAATAAAATAATAATAGCTAAAGTAAATATTTTATCTTTTTTAGATATTTTATTATTAATAAAAAAGTAAAAGAAACTTATTAACATCATCGTATTTAAGGCGATATTAGGGAATACTGTATTTTCTTGATTACTTGTAAAACTTAGATTACCAAGGAATAGTGATTTAATTAAATCTAAGATAGATAAAGTATAACTAGGACTTGATTCACTAGAAAAACTAATACCACTTTTAATAATTGATAGATAGATGATATAAAGATAAAAACTAGTTAAGAAACAAGTAAATAAAGTACTTAAAAACAAATAATTAAATGATTTTAGTTTATCTTTAGTAGTTTGTTTTTTATATATTACTTCGTTAATTATAAAGTAGATTAAAGTATAAAATAAAATTGGTATAGCTAGATAAAAATTAGAAATAATTGTAAATGCTAAGGTAAAAATATAAAGATGATATTTATGTTCATTTAAAAGTTTTTCTAGACCATATTGAAATAAAGGGAAGATTAAGAAGATATCTAACCAAGGTAAAGTAAAGTAGTAAGCAAAAAACCAACTAGAAAAAACATAAGATAAACAAATAATGGTTGGTAGAAAATTGTTATTTGTTTTTTGCTTAGCATAAAAAGTTATAGTTAATGAAGTTAGAGCTAATTTAAATAATAAGCAACTTAAATACATTGAGTTGGGATTATTAAAGAATAAAGCGATTAGATTTAAGGGACTAGATAAGTAGTATATAAAATTAAAGATTAATGGATTACCAAGACCGTTATTAAATGAATAAGAACTTATTGTATGAGTTTTTATGGCCATAATAAAGTTATATAACATTGGTTTATATTGAATGATAGCATCTGATTTACCAATTGTATAATCACCAAATGGATATGTCTTAGTAATAATTAAAGTAATAATAAAGATACTAAGTACTAATAATATATTTATGATATAAGGGAATATTTTTTTTAATTTTGCCATAAAACCACCTTGAGTTTATTATACCTTTTATTTCGTCTATTTACTACAAAATTCGCGTTAATTAATTGTTAGATTTAAATAGAGGTGTTTATTAGTGAGTGTAAAGTTATTTGATGAAAATCATGAAAGGGATTTGGAAAACAGTATTAATGAATTTCTTAAAGATAACAATTGTGATATAATTGATATCAAGTATCAAGTGGCAATTGCGATGTATGGAGAAGATCAGATATATTGCTTTTCAGCGATGATAGTTTATGAAGAAAAATGAGTGGTTTAAAATGAAAAGAAGTTCGTTTGTTGAAGGAACCGTTATTGCAACATTAGCAATAATTATAACAAAGATTCTAGGAATGCTTTATGTTATACCTTTTTATGCAATTATTGGGGTACAAGGTAGTGCTTTATATGCTTATGCTTATATGATATATAGTATTTTTTTAGATATATCTAGTGCTGGTTTACCAATTGCGGTTAGTAAAATTATTAATGAATATAATACTTTAGGAATGATGGATGCTAAGGAAAGAGCATATCGTTTAAGTAAGAAAATAATGGGTTTTTTTGCGATTACAATATTTGTCATAATGTTTATTTTTGCTCCACAAATAGCTCATTTATTATTAGGAGAATTAGAAGGTGGTAATACACCTACTGATGTAGCTTTTGCCATAAGATGTGTTTCTTTTGCTATTTTAATCGTACCTTTTTTAAGTGTTGAAAAAGGTTATTTACAAGGTCATAAAATAATTAATATATCTAGTGGTAGTCAAGTTATTGAACAAGTAGTTAGGATTGCAATATTATTAACAGGATCTTATTTGATTGTTAAATTTTGGGGTGGTTCAGTTACTTTAGCTGTAGGATTATCGGTTTTTGGCGCTTTTATTGCGGGTGTAGCTGGTTATGCTTTCGTTAAATATCATACACTTAAAAATAAAAAAGAACTTACTAATGATGGAAATTATGAATTAGATGATGTAAGTAATAAAGAAATTGTTAAGAAGATATTTAGTTATGCCATACCATTTATAATTATTAATATAGTTGGTAGTTGTTATAATTTTATTGATATGACATTAGTCTTAAGAACAATGAATTATTTAAAATTAAATGTTGTTGATGTGGAATTTGTTACAAGTGCTATTACGACATGGGCACCGAAGATTAATATGATTGTGGCTTCAATTGCGATGGGAATGACAACTAGTTTTATTCCAACGATGGTTAGTGCTTATACTTTGAAAAATTGGCAAGAGGTAAATAATAAGTTTAATCAAGCTTTACAAATATTATTATTTATAAGTATTCCAATGACAGTAGGACTTTCTTTATTAAATCAAGCTGTATGGAGTATTTTCTATGGATATAATGTTAATGGAGGTATTATTTTAGCTTTAAATGTCTTTAATGGTTTATGTATTAATTTATTTATGATTACTTCTTCAGCATTACAAGGTTTAAATAAATTTAAAACCGTTTATATAACGACAATAGCTGGTTTTGCTTGTAATGCTTTATTAGATATACCTTTAATGCTTTTATTTAATAAGATAGGTATTCCTTCTTATTTAGGAGCTATTACAGCTAGTATTATTGGATATTCATTAAGTGTCGGAATAGCTTTAGTTTCTTTAAGAAAAGATTGTAATTTGAAATATAAATCAACTGTTAAGGAATTAGGTAAGATGATGATTCCAACGATAATTATGATTTTAATTGTTATTATATGTAAAGTTATAATACCTATTAATTATTTAAGTAGAATGTCTTGTATTGGCTATGTAGCAGTTATTGCTATTGTAGGAGCTATTGCTTACATAGGTATATCTTATAAAATGGGAATTATTAATCGTATATTTGGTAAAGCTTATGTAAACAGAATTATAAAAAAACTTACCTTTGGTAAGATAAGTATTTAAAGCATATACATATTAGAGTAGTTATTTTCATTTATTTCAGTATTCCCATTTATGGTAGGTAGATTGTTTTCTAGTTTAGAAAGACGATTATCTAAACGATTGATTTGTCTTTCGATTTTAGATAGACGATTATCTATTTCGTTAGACATACCAATATCTGGTCCTGAGTAATAACTTGAATTGGTTTGGGAAGCTTGATAGGGACCATAGTTGTTATTTGGTATTCCTTGCATATTAGGAATATTGGGCATATAACTTGCTGTTTGAGCATTGTAGTTAGTAAAGAAAGTATTACGATCTTTTCTCATTATAAAGTCCTCCTTAGTAAAGTATATGTGTTAGTGTTAGAAAAGGTGATGTAAATGCGTCTTAGAAATGTTAAGAATGCAATGGAGATAGTTAATAATAGTCCATTTGTGGTAATAAATCCTCAAGAATATAAGGGAAAGTATAATAAGGAAGTTTTTCATAATGAGAAGCCGATTCATTTAGAGATAGGAATGGGTAAAGGAAATTTTATTATTGATAAAGCGATGAAAAATCCAGATATTAATTTTATTGGGTTAGAAAAATATGAAAGTGTTTTATGTCGTGCGTTAGAAAAGTTAGATAAACTTAATTTACCTAATGTTAAAATTATTAGGGAAGATGCCATTAATTTAGCTGATATTTTTGATAAAGAAATAGATGTTATTTATTTGAATTTTAGTGATCCATGGCCTAAAAAAAGACATGCGAAAAGAAGACTTACTTCTTATGTCTTTTTACCAATATATGATAATGTTTTTAAAGATGAAAAAGTAATTATCCAAAAGACAGATAATGTATCATTATTTGAAAGCTCTATTGTTAGTTTAAGTACATATGGTTATAAAATAGAAGAGATTTCGCTTGACTTAGCAAGTACAGGAATGGAAAATTCTTTAACAGAATATGAAAGTAAATTTATGAGTCAAGGAATAAAGATAAATTATCTTAAGGCACGAAAATTGTATCTTTGTAAATGATGTGAAACAAAAAAATTATAAAAATTAATTCAAGATAATTGAGTTAATTTTTTTTGT
>CANQOH010000029.1 GCA_947625425.1 uncultured Bacilli bacterium | reverse complement strand
CCTAAAGCTAATTCTCCATGATCTGTTGATGGACCATCAGCGATAACTTCACCTTTATGAACTTTATCACCTTTTTTAACAAGTGGATGATGATTAATATTAGAAGCATCATTACTTCTTTCGAAGTTAGCTAAATAATATGTATCTTCGCCACCAGCTGTTTTAACAAGAATTTTTTTACCATCAGCGTATTCAACAACACCATCGGCTTTACAAACGATAGTAGATCCTGAATCACGCGCAGCAATATATTCCATACCTGTTCCAACAATAGGAGCTTCAGTTGTAAGTAATGGAACAGCTTGACGTTGCATGTTGGCACCCATTAAGGCACGAGTTGCATCGTCGTGTTCTAGGAATGGAATACAGCTTGTAGTAATTGATACGATTTGGTTAGGAGCAACGTCAACAAAGTTAACTTTTTCCTTTTCAATCATAACTGTATCGCCATTTAAACGAGCGATAACTTTATCATCAACGATTTTATTGTCTTTGTCTATATTTAAAGTAGCTTGTGAAATATAGTAATCTGCTTCTTCATCAGCAGTTAAATATACTATTTCATCAGTTAATTTAGAATCAACTACTTTACGATATGGCGTCATTATGAAACCATATTCATTTATTTTAGCGTATGAAGCAAGTGAAGTGATAAGACCGATGTTTTGTCCTTCTGGTGATTCAATAGGACAAATACGACCATAGTGACTTGGGTTAACGTCACGGACTTCCATTCCTGCTCTTTCTCTTGAAAGACCACCTGGGCCTAAGCAAGATAGACGACGCTTATCAGTTAATTCAGCAATTGGATTAATTTGATCCATGAATTTTGATAATTGTGAACTACCAAAGAATTCTTTTAAGCAAGCTGTAACTGGACGAATGTTAATTAAAGTTTTAGGAGTAACTGTTTCAATTTCTTGAGTAGTCATTCTTTCTCTAATAACTCTTTCCATACGAGACATACCTACACGGAATTGAGTTTGGATTAATTCACCAACTTGACGAACACGTCTGTTACCTAAATGGTCGATTTCATCATCTGTACCAATACCATATTGTAAATTTAAATAATATGATACTGAAGCATAGATATCAGAAATTGTTAAACGACGTGAATCAATAGTTTGATCATTACCAATAATACGATGAATAATTGTTTCATCATCTTTATCATATACTTTAATTTCTTGAACTTTATTATATTCATCTAATTCTTCATTAATCATTACTTCATGAACACCATAACCGGCTTCAAATAATGGACGAACTTGTTCAAGAATATCTTTTGTAATAACTGTTCCTTCTGGAACTACTACTTTTCTTCCATCTTTAATAGGTTCAGCAATTTTTTGACCTAATAAACGAGCTAGAACATTTAATTTTTTGTTAAATTTGTAACGACCAACTTTTTGTAAGTCATAACGGAATTTATCAAAGAATCTGGTAATTAATTGGTTCTTAGCTGAGTCTAAAGTTGCTGGTTCACCTGGTCTTAATTTTTCATAAATTTCAATTAAAGCTTCATCGGAATTTTTAGTACTATCTTTTTCTAAAGTATTTAGTAAGTACTTATCTTCACCAAAAACATTTAAGATATCTTCATTAGAAGATAATCCTAATGCTCTTAAAAAAGCAGTAATTGTTACTTTACGAGTTCTATCAATACGAACATAGAAGATATCTCTAGCATCTAGTTCATATTCTAACCAAGTACCTTTGTTAGGGATTATTTCACCAGAAATGATTTTACGTCCGTTTTTATCAATTTCTTTTTTGTAGTAAACAGATGGACTTCTTACTAATTGAGAAACGATAACACGTTCAGCACCATTAATAATGAAAGTACCAGCTTCAGTCATTAATGGTAAATCACCTAGGAATATTTCTTGTTCCTTTACTTCACCTGTTTCATGAATGAATACACGAGCTTGAACTTTTAATGGAGCAGCATAGTTTACCATACGCTCTTTAGCTTCTTTTACTGTGTATCTAGGAGATTCAAAATAGTAATCACCTAGTTCAAGTGAAATGTTACCAGTGAAACTTTCTACAGGAAATAAATCTTCAAATACTTCCTTGATTCCCTCTTCTAGAAATCTTTGGTATGATTTCTTTTGAATTTCTAATAAGTCTGTTAATTCTAAGGTGTTTTTGATTCTAGAGAATGTTTTTCTTTCTCTATGATCACCAAATTTTGCCATTTTTGCCATTTTTTTGTTTCACCCCTATACCTAATTTTTTGTTTAAATTACAGACAAAAAACAATATGCCACCAATTTATAATTTTAAGTGATGTAAAGTTTATTGTCAACGACTTTTGGCCCTTATAATATAAAAGCCTTTGCTTTTTTCGACTACCTCACATTTATAAGTTTCCTCTAAATGTTTTAAAGTACTCTTTGCTCCTTGATCTTTTCTTATAACCATCCAGAGCTCACCATCCTCTTTAAGATAGTCTCTTGCTCCGTCTAAGATGCTGTAAACTATTTCTTTACCTGCTCTGATTGGGGGATTTGTTATAATTAAATCATATCTATCAGTAATGTTTGCATAAACATTACTTTCTATCACTTGGACTAAATGAGAAACGCTGTTGGCTTCGGCATTCTTTTTAGCTAAATGTAGAGCTCTTCTATTAACATCGCACAAAGTTGCCTTTGTACCCAAAATTTTGGCCATAGATATACCTAGCAAGCCATATCCACAGCCGACATCTAATATATTTAAATTATCATTATTAATATTTTTATGTTCAAATAAAGTTTCTAACAATAAATTACTTCCGAAATCGATTTTATTTTTTGAAAAAACACCATTATCACTATAAAAGGTTAAGGTATAGCCTTTATATTTATAAATAATGGTTCGTAGTTCACTTTTCAAATCAGGGTTATTAGTAAAATATTGTTCCAAAGAATCACCAGTTTCTTTTTCTTAAGACATAATATAATTAATTATATATTTATTGACCATAAAAGTCAATAAAAGTAATTCTTATTGTACTGATTTTTGACAATTTTGCAAGTATAAATTAAAGAAAATAAAAAAAAGATTTATTTTTCAATAGTAAATAAATCTTTTTCTTCAATTTTTGTTTTAAAATATGTTACTTTTTCAGCCCAATGTTCATCTACTCTTGTTTTAGTTCCATGAACATATGGTCCGGAAAGTTGTAAGATGGCATTATCAGCTGTCATATCGACATCATATGTATTGATAATGTTTTTTAGTGATAGAACATACGCGATGATACCCGCTTCAAGAGTTGGGAACTTCATCCATCCACCATAACCTTTTTGGCCACCTAAGTTATTACTATTAACAAATAAGCTACTTGTATGAATACCTGTTTCATGATAACTAATAGCTAAGGCTAATGATTTATCAACGCCAAACATATCACATACTTTACCTAAATATTGGTAAATAGTTAAACCATCAATGGTAATAACATCGCCAACCATATTTCTTCTTGTATCAACTTCATCTGATTCATGAATTTCAACATAAGTTGTACCATATTTTTCTGGATTACGATAAATATCTCTGACGAAGTAAATAACACCAGCTTCAAAGCTACTAAATGGTTCAGCTTTGCTGCGATATTCAGCAGGAACAATAATAAAATCTTTATTATATGTTTCATCAGTAAAGTTATTAGTTAAATTGTGAGCTATTTCTAATGTTTTATCAATATTTAATTTAAACTTTTTAGCATAATAGATGACGGTATTATCTTTTTGACGACTTTCTGTTAAATTAGTTAAGTTTGTAAAGAAAGGCCTTTCAGATAATTTAACAACATCATCAATAGGATTAGGAGCACTAGTTTTAGTAGTAACTACTCTAGCGATACCTGATGATCTAACAGCAAAAATATTTTCTCGATCTATAGCAACGAATATAGCAACAGTAATTATGAATATTAGTATAGGAATACACATAATAACTTGTTTTCTAAGACGTAATTTATGTCTTTTTTTCGTCATACAAATTCTCCTTTTGTATGTATATAATTTTACTTTATATTTAAGTTTTAGTCAAACTTAGCGCTTTTTTTGAATTTTGCCTAGTGTCTATTAACACTTTTATTGACAGTCATTTAATTACTTAAATTCTTTAGTAAAATTACCTTGTTTAAAGATTGGTATTTCTTCACCATCTTCGGTAATACCCGTTATTTCTAAGTCTTTAGTACCGACCATAAAGTCAACATGATTTGAACATTCATTTAAGTTATGATCTTTTATTTCATTTTTAGACATTTTAGTGCCACCTTTAAGACATTCAGGGAAAGAATCACCTAAAGCTAAATGACAAGAAGCGTTTTCATCAAATAAGGTTTCATAAAATATAATATTGGACTTAGAAATAGATGAATCATACTCAACTAAAGCAACTTCTCCTAAACGATTAGAATTTTTACAACCGGAAATAATATTTTCTAATATTTTTTGCCCTTTCTTAGCGTGACATTCTGTAGCAACACCTTTTTCAAATTTAATATAAAACTCATCAATAACATTATCTTGATAAGCTAAAGGCTTACTAGAATAAACTACGCCCCTCGCACTTTTAGCATCTGGAGATGTAAAGACTTCTTCAGTTGGAAAATTAACTAAGACTTCTTTTTTATTAGCTAGTTTTTCTTTACCAGAACACCATAGATGATCTTTTGGTAAATCGATTTCGAAATCAGTACCTAATGAATTTTGGTATCTTAAGGTTTTAAAGTTATAAGAATTAAGTTTTTGACATCTTTCTGATAACTTATTTATTTTTTCATCCCATAATTTTTCAGGATCATTTGAATTAATACCACATATTTCAAAAATTTTATTCCATAAATCAGTTTCAGGGTCTTTACTATTTGGAAATACTTCTTGAGCCCATTCTAAAGTTGGAACAGCAGCAATACACCATGGAACCATTGATTTAGCACGTAAGGCATCAAATTCTTTTCTGGTTTCTAAACTATAGATTGTTAAATCGCTCATTTTTTTAGGATCAACATCTTTCATTAAGCCTGGTGTTTCAGAAGCTAACATAACAAAGGCGGCACCTTTTTTAGCATATTCGTTCCAAGCTGGACGATTCCAAAAGTTACTCTTTTTTAATTCTTTTTTATCTAAGTTGATTAAGGCATCATGTTTTAAATAAGGATCAGATGCTTCAAAATAAATATCTTTAACCCCTATTTTATAAGCTTCATTTGCTACAATTCGCGCAAAATCTCTTCTAGCTACATTATAACTTATGAATAAAGGTTGATTTTTTTGCACTTTTAAACAAGTATTTAAAATTACTTGGGCATATTTTGTTAATAATTTATCCATATTTTCACCATCCGTTTGTTATTATACCATAATTTGGTAATTTTATTCTTAAGACTTAAAAAAAGATAAACTAAGTTATCTCTTATCTAAATTATTTAAATTATTTAAATTACCATTTAAAGTTTGAACGTGCCAACCAGTTAGTTCATCTTGATATGGTTCATAATAATCATTTAATAAATATATTTCTTTATTATAGTAGAAAGCAAAGGCAATTTCAGCAAATGAGTTAGGGCCAATATAATTATCGATATTATTCTTGGTTGCATTGACGATTAAAACTATTTCATTAAGAGGATTGACGATACGATCAAAATGAGCACGAGAAGCTATTTCTTTAGGTTTACCTTCCATACATTCTACTGGTAATAAAACATTATAACCTTTTTCTTTTAGGGTATCAGCAACTTTTAAAATTTCATTTTTAACTTTCATGCTGCCACAAAGGACGATATTTTTCATAATCACTCTCCTATTTAATAATTAATGTATCTTTAATATATATAATAACACTAATAAGTAAGAATTTTATTAACTACTTAACATGTGTTGACATCTATGCTAGATTTAATAAGTTTTTTTTGCTACATTAGTGGTGGTGATTTTATGGAATATATTCTTAATACTAATCCATTAGTTATGAATAATATAAATTATGAAGAAATAAAACAAATAGAAAGTAAGATTAAAAATAAAGAACCTTTAACGGAAGAAGAAGCTGATTATTTTTTAGATTTTGTTGTTTATGCTACAAGATGTAAAGTTGTTAAAGATTTTAGTGAGACTTTTGAATATAAATGTGATTTAGCTCAAAGTATTATGACTTATTATTTAAGAAGTTTGGGAATAGAAACACATCCTAATAGTACGCAAGCAACAATTGCTCCGGAAGTTGAAGGTCATAATTTTAATGTAGTTAGACTAAATGTTTTAGGTGAAGATAAAGATTATTTAGTTGATGCTACATATCGTCAATTTTTCTTAAAAGATAATTGTCAAGATAGTAAGTTTGTTACGTATCAAGGATTAATTTTAGTATCAGCCCATCCAGGTTATTTTATAAAAAAAGAAGATTATGCTTTAGTCGAAGATTTTTTAAAACATGGTTATATGGAAATGAATGGAAAAAATGCTAAAGTATATGGAGATAGTTTTTTTCAAACTAAGACAATGATTAGAAAAGAAGACATTCCAAATTATCAATTACCAGGTTCTTCATATATGAAATTATTTTTACGTGGAAATGAACATTTAAGTAAAAGTGAAGAAGAACTTAAGAGTGCTGGGCTCTTAATATCCAGTGATGAAGAAGAAATAAAGAAAAGTTTTTAATAGAACTGTTTACACAAAAAAGTATTCTATTTGCTAAAATTTTGATTTTATGTGTTATAATCTAATTAATAAGTGAGGTTATATGTTATGAGTAAAAAGAAAATTAATGAAGTAAATAATAAGGTGGATATGCCAAAGACTAAAACTGATGCTGTTAATAAGAAAGAAACAAATAACAAAAAGAAAATAGTTGGAGTTGTTGTTTGTGCAGTCATAGTAGTTTTAATTGTAGTATTAGTTTTTGTAGCTGTTAATGTTTTTGGCAGTAAAAAATTAACCTGTGAATACACACGTGAATTAGCAGGAATAACAATGTCAGTTAAAGAAGAAATTAATTTTAAGAAGGATAAAGAATCAATAATTAATAGTACGATAATTTATACTAAAGAAGAAGGATTTGATGATACAGAATTTGAGACAATGAAAACTTCTTTAGATAATATATATGGTAAAGTAACTTTAGGTGAAGATCTTGATATAACAAGAGGCGATAAAGAGATAAAAGTTACAGGAACCAGAAAAGAAATATTTGATGAAAAATCTGTTAAAGAACTTAAAAAGAATGTTGAAGACGCCGGATTTACTTGTAAATAAAAAGAATAATTGAAAAATTATTCTTTTTTTGATTTTAATTCATAGACAGTGTCAACATTATCGCAGACATTTTTAGAATGTGTAACAATGATGACGCATTTATTCTCTTCGTGCGCTAAGTTTTTAAAGATAGAAAGGATTTCATCTTCGGTATCTTTATCAAGATTACCAGTTGGTTCATCAGCTAAAATGATTTCTGGATTATAAGATAAACTTCGAGCAATAGCAATTCTTTGTTGTTCACCACCAGATAGTTTTAAGACACGACGATTGGCAAAAGATTCATTAAGCCCTACTTGTTTCATAAGTTCAAGAGCTTTTTCTTTTTTATTTGGGACTTTTACTTTACTGATATCCATTGATAAAATGATATTTTCACTAGCTGTTAAATGAGGTAATAAGTTATAGCTTTGAAAGACAATACCAATATAGGTATTACGATAGGTATCAAGATCAATCTTTTTTAATTCTTTATCTTCATAGGTTATTTTACCTTGATACTTGGTTTCTAAACCACTGATTAAAGATAATAAAGTTGTTTTACCACTACCACTCTTCCCTTTGATAGCATATATTTGGCCACTAGCAAATTCATAATTAATATCTTTTAAAACATATTCATCTTTTTTAGCATCCTCATAACGATAACTAACATTTTCTAATTTAAGGACAATATTATTCTTTTTCATTAACTACGCTCCTTTAATATTGTTAGTGGTGAGAATCTTTCAATACTGATCATAGATGCTGTTCCACTGATTAAAGTTAATAAAAGACCAATGCCTAGTAATTCTACTAATACTTTAATGTTAACAGCTGCATCAATAGAATCAATTGTTTCAATTTTCACTACGCCATTTGGTTTACCAAAATCATGATTATCCATTTTGCCACCAAAGTTTTGATTTATATTTTCTTTTTCAACATTTGCATTACTCTGTTCATTTTTTAGTAAGTAATTAGAGACTGGGACACTACTTGCTGCCCCTAGGCCAGCTCCAATTAATAAACCGAAGAAAGAAACGATAATCAATTCAATGATAAATTGACAGGATAATAAACTTTTCTTCATACCAATGGTTCTTAAAACCCCTATTTCATATTTACGTTCACGAATATTAATCATGTTAATGACAAATAAAACAACCGCACCAATTATTAAAGTAATAATTAAGAAAGTCATCGCAAAGGTTTTAACATTATCAACAGTTTTAGTTGAACCTTCTATTTCATCTAGATTAGTTGTAATAGATAAATATTCACTTAAACCTTTTTCTGTTAGTTCAGCACTAAATTTATCAACAACATCTTTACTAGTTAAGATAAAGGTAGGAGTTAAAGAAAGGGAAAGGTCTTCATTATTCTCTTTTAAATTATTGATAACATTTGTATTAGTAATGATGTTATTAACAGAGCCAGTAAACATACCCATGGCACTATCAGTTTCTTCAGCTTCGTCAAAAAAACCAGTAACCGTTAAAGTTATTTTATTATCTTCATCAGCTGGATCAACAAGAACTATTTCATTACCGACAGTAATATCATTTAAAGTAGCTAGTTCGGTATTGATGATACAAGTAGAACTAGTAATATCGGAAGATATTTCACCATCAACGATCTTATATTGACCATTTATGAAATCTTCCATCGCATTTAGTGAAGAATAACCAGTTAATGTAAAATCACTAGTTTGAATATTTTGGAAGTTTTCACGACCACCACGTCCACCATTTGGCATTCCAGGAGCTTTTTGTTCTCCTTCTGGTTCTGCCATTGAAGCTTTTTCTAAAGTATCAGAATTAACACCAGTACTTATTTGATAATAGTAATCTTTAACATATTCACTATTACCATAGTTATTAATATCTTCAATCGATATATTATTAGCTTCATTAAACATATTGTTCATATTTTCACGACGATTTTCTTTTTCATCGCCTGGAGCATTTCGATCCATTTGCATCTCGCCACGCATCTGCTCACGATTAACACCGATAGTTGCTTTAATATCATATTTATTTTCATATGACTTAATTAAAGAAGTGGCGGAGGTAATAATAGCTAAACTAATAGTAGCGGCACAAGCAATAACGATGACAATAATACCAATAAGTAAGTTTCTTCCTTTATTACGAGTTATTGATTTTAAAGCATTTTTAATAATATACATGATAATTTCTCCTTTTTTTGATATTTAAATATTAAAGGATAAAAATGAAAATTATGTGATGAATAGTTGTAAATTTTATGAAATAACCAATACATATAGTGCTATAATAAAAATATAAAGGAAGTGGAATTATGGTAAAGAAAAAAGAAGAAGTTCAAGAAGAAAAAGAAAGTAATCTTTATAAAATACTAATACCTGCTCTTTTAGGAATTATTGTTTTATTACTTGTTATTATTTTAGTAGTTGTTTTAAAAGATGATTTCAAAGATGATGATAGATATGATAACAATAACAATTCATCATATAGTGAAAATTATGATGATGATTACTATGAAGATAATAATACTGCTGTAGATAATAATGATAAAGAAGATACTAATACTACTACTGATAATAATGGTAATAGTAGTAATAGTAGTAGTAGCAATAATGGAAATAGTAATAATACAACATCAACTACTAAATATATTTCTAAAGATAAAGCATTAAGTATTGCGCTTAGTAATGCTAAATTAAATAAGAGTGATGTTTATGATATTAGTGTTGAATTAGATTACAAATATGGTCAAACTGTTTATGAAATAGACTTTGATTATAATAAGTATGATTATGAATACTATATTAATGCGACAACTGGTAAGATAGTTCATCATTTTAAAGAAATAGATTAAAAAAGACCAAGATTAAAATCTTGGCTTTTTATTTGGTTTAATTTTGATAATTAATTTGTTGACCTTTAATTAAGTCATAATTAACTAAAGTATTACTATCTAAATCTTCATGATGCATATCAATAGCCGTTATTTGACTATTTTCATAAGTTGTATAGTAATAAATACCTTTATCCATATTACAGCATGAACTATAAATAGTTATTTCGTATTTACCTTCACCCATATGAACTAAACCACGTTGTTGATAAACAGAACCTAAGATATGGAAGAATTGGCTAATACTTTCTGATTCAGAATCGCCTGATAATGAATTCATCTTAGTATAAGATGCTTTAACAAAACGAGATAAAGAATCTAAGCCACCTGGTAAATCTCTAGTACCCATTCCTCTACTATATAAATCAAAGTTTAATTTAGATGAGAAGGTATTAACTGGTTGTTCATTTGATAAGTTAGTATAGTTATTTAAATTAAACATATGAATATCAAAAGTTGGATTGTTAGTTAGAATACCAACTGGATTATCATATACTTTTAAACCATCTTTTACAGATTCAACGGTTATAGAAGATTCTTGATCAGCAATAATCCAATGTAATGGAGATGCTGGTAATTCTTCACTAAAATTAATCTTAGCTATATTAATTTTACTTAACAAATCTTTAGCTTCGGTAATATTAGCACATTGAGATAAAACCCATGGAATAAATTCAAAAGGGGCAATATTGTTTTTACCTTCCTTTTCTTCATGATAATAAGCATTATTTGGGAAGTTAAGTCCGGCCATGCCTAAACCTTTTTCATTAATAGCATCATAATATAATGGATAATCATTAGCGACATAAGCCATACCTATTAAAGCATAGTGAGTTTTAAGACTACCCTCTTTTCTAAAATTAAATTCATAGTTACGAGGAGTTATCGTTACGGTTTCTTTATAAGAAAACTCCAAGTCTAGATTACGACCAAAATAATGATCTTTTGTATAATAAGTTGCAGCTGTACACATATTTTATTCCTCCTTTTAATTTATTTTTCGATTAAAGATAATGTCATAGTTACATCATCTTGACCTAAAATATGTTTTAATTCTTCACTATTTTTATTTATTACTTTACCCAATCTGGTATAACTCCAAGTATTAGAATTATAAAATAAAGTAATTTGATTTCCTTGATAAAGCATTAAGTCGCCTGGTTCAGTTTTTACTCTTTCATCACTTGTTGGTAAACTAAAACCTAAACTTCCTACTTTTTCAAAGTTATCATACTCAGAAGCATTAACAATAACGTCTTGTTCTTTTAATTTATTAATTAATTCTTTAGTAGCTTCATTATCTACTAAATTGATGATAAGTTCTTCGTTATTAACAGTTATTTTTAAATTATAAGTCATATTATTATCTTCTTTCTTTGTTTGCTCTTGATTACTTGGTGTTGCTGAATTAGCTTTATCTTTTTTATTGAAGTTATTTACAACTAATAAAGATACAAAGCCAATAATTAATAAAACAACAATAAATATTAAAATTTTTTTAGTCATTATTAATCCTTCCTTACCTTTATTATATCATCATTTTGTAATTCACCAACTAATAATGATGATTTAGGATTATGATTAGCAAAATTATTTTGGACTTTTAATTCATCATAGTTAGCATAGCAATATTTACAAAAATGCTTACATGAGTTATAAACACCAATATCGACCATTTGGACACAATTACATTTACGTTCTTTACGAGCTATCCAATTTTTATATTTTTTACCTGTTAAGATATATGCTAGTTCATGAGATAGACATTCACCGGCAATAAAGCCATATTCCGTTAAATTACGTTCTTCAAAACAAGTTTGAACGGTCATATTATGCTCTTTAGCTGACTTACTAAACGAAGTACCAATTCCTTTGTAATCTTCTTCAGTAAAGGGGCGATAGTTTAAAGAATTAGCATTATTTCTGACATTTTTATAATCATCAATAAAGGAGACAATGATATGTTTAACATAACCATCTAGTAATTCACACATTTTCGTAAAAGCTTTTTGATGATAAGCGAGATTATATTTAGGACTTAAAAAGATGGGATCATATCTAATATATAAGTTATCAATACCAACTATAGTTGATAATTTCTTTATCGCCTCTATTATTGTTTTTTTATCTGGAACATTGGGTTCAATATTTTTTTTATAAGGTGTTAAAGTAACATGGAAGATGATTGGTTTATCAATTTCTTTTAAATAATCTATTATAGGTATTGGATTTTTAGTACAAAATAAAATAGCATCAACATCACTAAAATTAATACGACTAACTAATTTAGGATTAAAAGGATTACGAACATCAACAAAACCTTCGTGATAACGATTCATAAACCACTCGGTATAAAAAGCAACGATATCAGTACGACCACTAACATTTAAAATCATCTTCTCACCTACTTTTAATATTCTTCGCTTTCGGTTATTACTTTATCCATCTTAATATCAAATTGATTAACTGGTAAGGTATCATCTGCTAATACTTGGTCATAAAAACAAACACCAATTTTATAAATGTTTGAATGAGCTAAATAACGATCATAAAAGCCTTTACCAAAACCTAAACGATTTTTATTTTTATCAAAACATATACCAGGAACGATAACTAAATCTATTTTACTTTTATCAACTAATTTATCTTCGGTAGGTAGAGGTTCTAAAATACCAAAGTTACTTTTAATTAATTTTTCATCTATGCATATTTCATAAAATAATAAATCATTACCTACTACTTTAGGTAAAACAACTTTTTTATTTTGTGTAAGTGAATAACTAATTAATCCATCTAAGTTAACTTCGGAAGGTAGACTTTTATATAAAGCAATTACTTTAGATTCTTGATATTCTTTAGTTTCTATTATCTTAGCAATAATAGTTTTAGATTTTTCTTCTTTATGAGGTAGTTCTTTACGAACTTGTAGGTACTTTGTACGTAACTCGGCTTTATTTGTTTTTATATCATTCATACTAATCACTTGACATATATTATACCATTTACAGACGAAAGTGAGAAAAGAAGATTTTTGCTTAAAAAATGATACAAATATTTTAAAAAATATGGTATATTGGAAATGAAAGGATAGTCATTAAAAAATGACACATTTGTTTATTCAAATGCCTTTCCAATTTTTGGGTGGCATCTGATATTAGCTAAAGCTAATAATAGATGCCTTTGTTTTATTTTAGTAATAAAATTATTACTATAAATAAAAGCAGTAAGATAACGGAAAAGAAATACTTTTCTTTTTTCGTCATAAGACCACTCCTTTCCTTCTCACGTTGATTTTAAAGAAATCCCCCTGAAAATAGAAAAGGAAAGGCATCTATCAAATGTGTCGATATCTAAATTAACAGATTAAAAATATAAAGTAAATAACAAAATAAAGACCAAATTTCAAAAAATAATTTTAGTCTTTTTTTTATGCTGCAAAAAAATATTTTGAGTTTAAAAATAGTAGTTCTGTTAATTTGTAGTTATAGAGATATAAGTAAATGATATAACAAAAAAAGTAAACTTTTTAGTTTACTTGATGCCAATACATTTTATTATTTTTAAATAGATAAGTTATCTTACCTTCATCACAAAGATATGATAAGTAAGATTTAACTGTACTACCAATTAAAACATATTGATTAGGATTCATGGTTAAATGATAAATATCAAAGATATTCTTTAAGATATCTTCAAAAGTTATTTCATTTTGACATAAATTATAAATTTTATCTAAGATTTCATTAATTTTTTTACGATTTAAATTAATTAAACTAGTTATATCTTTAGTGGCTTCACAATGAGATGGAATATATAGTTCACCATCTAGAGTAGATAGGAAATCTAAAGTATTTAGATATTCTTTAACATCATAGATAAAGAATAAATGATATTTAGTAATTGTTTCTTCACTAAATAAAGAATCTCCTAAGAAATAAATGTTGTCTGGAGTTTTAAGACCGATTTGATTGAAAAAATGACCTTTTAAACTAAAATACTCTAAACCTTCAGGAAGATTGCCTTCGATTTCTTTTACTACTGATTCTTTAGCTAATAAAAATTTATTTTGTAAATCTTTAAATGGATAACCACCATATAAAAAAGATGGTTCTAAGATAGGATTTTCAGTAATACTCTTTTCAATACGATGAGCAAGTATTTCACAATTAGTACGGTCTTGGATAACTTTATTACCACCTACATGATCAGCATTAGAATGGGTATTAATTATACCTTTGACTTGCCAACCTTGTTCTTCAATAATCTTTAAAATCTTTTTACCAGCATCTTTATCATTACCAGTATCAATTAAATAAACTTCATGATCATTTATTTTATAAACGCCAATGTTAGTGGGATTTTGAAGATAATAAGTGTTTGGACCTACTTGAATTAATTCCATATTACTCTTCCTTTCTCTCTTCTTTCTTTTCTGTTTCTTGCTCTTCGTTCTTTTCTACTTTCTTTGCTGCTTCCTTTTCTTTTTTTGGCTTAGATACTTGATTACTTACTTTTAACTTTCTTATTTTAAGACAAGACACAACAAAAGTTACGATAACAAAAATTAAAGGGACAGCAAAAAGTATTAAAATAAATTGAAGATCAGTAAAGAATTGATCTTGCCATTTAAAAGAAGCAATACCTAATTCTGGATGAGAATAATTTAGTCTCATACATAAAAAAGCATGAGATATTATAAATAAGATAAAAAGGATGATGGTCATAATAGACATTAATCTTATCATTTTTAATTGTTTCATCATAATCATCCTTTCCAATAAAAAATAAAGTACTATAAATATTATACTACTTTATTATTATTCATTCTATAAGAAGGTTTCACGATACTTATTTTCACCAGTTAGTATAGAATGTTCTAAGACTTCTAAACGTAATGGGATTTTAGCATCATGAATTCTTTTAATTAAACTATTTTTATGATTGGGATATCTAAGAGATAAACGATATATTTTTAAATATTCTTCTAACATATCAAGCATTGTATCTTCACTGATTGGAGATGTAACATTACTATTTGGGACGATACGATAGATAAAGAATGATTCTTTAAAATTAGTATAGCTTTTAGCTTTACATAGAGTTTCTAAAGTAAAACCAATATCTTCATATCTTTTACATTCAGGAAAGAAAATGTCTTTTAAGAGTTCTCTTTTAAAACATTTAGTTGGACATCCAAGTAATTCAGTATTGCCGATTTTATCATCTAAAGAAGCATCTTCTTCCGTCATATAAACAAATTCACCAGTAGATCTTTTCTTCGTAAAATCTAAGAAGATTACGTCTTCATTATTAATTTGGTTAGCTAAGTGTTCTAAAACAGCATTAGAAGCAAGATAATCATCACTATCTAAGAAGATAATATAATCACCAGTAGCTTCTTTTAAGCCAGCATTTCTAGCTCCACCCGCTTGACGACGATTAGTTTTTAATAGTTTATCCACAGAAAATTTATTTATCTTTTCTAAACTATCATCACTACTTCCATCATCGATAACAATAACCTCAAAGTTTTGATAAGTTTGGTTGTAAATACTATTTAAACATTCAGTAATGTATTCACCTTTATTATAATTGGGAACGATAAACGTAAATTTAAGCTTATTATTCATCTTTATTCTCCTCTTTTAAATTTAGACAGTAATTAAAATAATTGATAAATTCCTCTTTTATTTTACCACCATCATAGGTTTTAATACTAGTCATATTTTCATTACTTAATTCTTTTAAATAAGCACGATTTTGATAAAGATAAATGATTTTTTCTTTTAAAACTTTTTTGATTAATTCATCATTCTTGCCATTTTCACGATTACCAATAATAAATTCTTGTTCTTTAGGACCTAGAGCTTCTCTTACAACACCAACATCAGTTGTTATAACAGGTACACCACAATACATAGCTTCTAAAATAGGTAATGGAGTTCCTTCATGTAAGGAAGTACATAAGCAAAGATCTATTTCACTATAATACGTAGGCATTTCTTCATGAGTACGTAATCTTTCTTTACGATCAGCATAATGTTCTTTGATATGATATCCTTCATTTATTAATTCACTTATTACTGGTTTAATAATTGTATTTAAACCTTTTAAGTCAAGGTCATTAACTTTTCTTTCACTATTACCGACCCAACCAATAACTAAGGCTTTATTTAAATTATTAAATCTTTCTAAGTTTAAAGGTTTTAAATTAGTATAATCAATTAAATCATGAACAACACCATAAGGCTTTTTATAATTAGTTACTTTTAGATATTCATTATATAACTTTTTAGAAGATACATAATAGAAACTTGTATATTTATTGAAGATATTTTGATACTTGGGAATGTTTTCTTCATCTAAATATAAAAAGTCATAAGCACCAGTTGATAGTTTTTTACTGATGTTATTTAAATACTCATCATAATCATATGAGTGTTCTTTAACTTGATTTTTAAATTCTTCTGATTCTAAAAGTAATAATGATTTACGCCA
>CANQOH010000028.1 GCA_947625425.1 uncultured Bacilli bacterium | reverse complement strand
CTTAGGAACACTTTTATAAGTAAATCTTTTATTAGTAGCAAAATTAATACTTAATAAGTTAGCTGGTATTGATAATAACATTTTAGTTTTAAAGACTATATCATTAGTTTGAATATATAAATGAGTCTTAGATAAGATTTTATCTGTACCTATTTTACAAAAAAATATTTTTACTTCTTTAATAAGACCAATATTTTTTATTTCACAATAATTATAGACATCTAATAAACTACTACCGATATTAAAATACATTGGTAATGATAAGTAATAAGTAAATTTAGCTAATGGTGGACATTCAGATAGAATAAATGAATCTAAATTATTGATTGTAGCTGGTAATTTATTTTTAGTATTGATAAAATATCTTATTTTATTTTGTTCTATTTTAATAGTTAAAGTCCAATGGTTAAATAAACCAATATAATTAGATATTATATTAATAAAATTTTGCCATTCTTCTTTAGTTAGATTATTTTTAGTTAAAAATATTTCGGATGAGAACCCCATAAACATCACCTCATATTAGCATTATAAAATAGACAAAAAAGAAAAAACTGACTTTTTAGTTACCAGTTTTGTCAGTTTGAAGTGGTACTAAAAACTCAGTTATATCATCGTGATAGTATTCTAGTTCAGGAGCGTCAGAAAAGTTTAAATTAGAACTTGGGAAGAATTCTAAATAAAATTTATTAGTCACGGCTTGAATATCATTAGGAGATTGATTATCTATTTTAAATTTTACGTATTTACTAGATGGAATAATTATCTTTTCTAAGCCAGGTATTTCTTTATCATATAATATCCAATAAGCATTACAATGTTCACGTTCTAAATCACTGTAAGTAGTCATAGCATAAGGAATATCACCGTAGTCTTTTTCGTATTTTACTAAACATTCATGGAAGAAATTTGGAGCATCAGCATTAATATGATCATTATCAGTATCTTTCTTACAACCATATAATGTAAGTTCTGGTAATTCGATTATTTCATATGGTATTTCAGTTGTAATAGGTATATTTTCATCAAAAGTAATTCTTGGAAAAATCTTAAGTTTACTTTCTTTAGTTACTTGACTTGGTTTAATACCATGAAATTGTTCAAAAGCACGAGAAAAAGAAGTGGCATTATCATAACAATACTTAATAGCAATATCCATTATTTTATCATTACCATTATATAATTCTTCACCTGCAACAGATAATCTTCTTTTTCGGATATATTCAGTTAAAGTGACATTGGTTAATAAAGAAAATATTCTTTGCATAGTATAAGAATTAACACCTAACATCATAGCTAATTTATTATAATCAATCTTCTCTTCTAAATGATGATCAATATATTCTGTTATTTTATTTAATGAAGCATAGATATTCATATAATCACCTATATTTATTTTACCATAGAAAAATAAGTACGGGGTGTACTTATTATATTTTATGACTTTCTAAGACATCTTTTTCATATTGCTTATTTAGACGATGCCATCTGATGTTATTTATTAAAAGTTTAAAGAATTTCTTTTCATCTTTTAGATACCAGTATTCTTCATACTCTATTTTATCAGGATTAAATTTAATACTATGGAAATTCATTTTTTTTAATTTAGTAGCAAGTTTAGTTAAGAAATCTAATTCTTGTCTACTATAATATTGTCTTTGAAATACATGGATTTTAAATTCTTCAGAATTAGAAAAGATTAAACTAATTAAATCATCAAAAGAATGAGAATGAAGATGATTACGATTGTTTTCTTTTTTAGTACCACCAAATTGATAATATAAATTATCATTATAAACATAATCTAGAGCATGATAAATAGATTCAAAATATTCACCAGCTACGACATAATAGCTATGATTATATAAATTAACTTTTTTAGGAATAACTACTCTACGATACTTATCATAGACTTCTAAAGCCATATTATAACTTTTAGTGCTTGGATAATCTTTTTTATTAAATTCACGATTCTTATCATAAGCTATTTTTAAGGTATCATTGATTAAACATTTTTGTAAACCTTTGATATATTTTAATTCTTCTTCACTATACTCTTCTTGATATTCTTTAGGAATTTTAAAAGTATCTTTATTTTTTAATAGGGCTTCTAAGACTTCACTTAAGTTATGAACTTCATAAAGTTTATCTTTGGCTTCATAATGATATGTTAGATATAAACCAAGAAAGTCTTGGAATAGTGAATTTAAATCTAAGTACTCTTGATCATTATAGATATAACAAGTGTAATTAGCTTTTTTATTTGTATAATGGTATGGAATTGTAATACCTTTATATTTTCTTTGCATATATATCATCTTCTTATTATAATTTTATCATTTTTAAGAGATTTATCATAGTCTTAATTTATGTCATTAGCTAAGAATAATTTAGCAGCTTCATATCTTTTAGATACTAGTTTTTTACCTTGATCACTTAGTTTGTTATAGCTTCTTGTTAGTTTATCTAGAACAAATTTAGCTCCTTCATCAATAGATAATTTCTTTTCAGCATAAACCATTCTTAGAAGAGATGGAATGCTATAGAAATGAGCCATAGCATCACTATCAGCTAGACATATTTCTTCAGGAGTTGTCTTCTTGGCTAGACGACTTCCACGATGATTTAAGATACATTTTTTAATTAATTCTATTTTATCTTTTTCTAAACCATATTCAGTTAATAGTTCTTCAGCTATTTTAGCTCCAATAATATGATGTTCTTCAGTATAATCTTTATTAGTAACTGATGCGATATCATGTAAAAGAGCAGCTAAAGCAACAATATCTTTATCAGCACCATATTTTTTACTGTTAGCAACTGCTAACTTATAAACAAGTTCAATATGATGATCCCAAGCACCCATACCGTAAAAATTAGTTTTAGCTTCACATCTTCTTTTTACTTCTTCATATACTTTATTAATAATTTCTTGCATAGTAATCCTCCAGTTTATTAACAAATTTATTATAATACAAAAGTATTTAATTAAAAAGAAAAAAGCTTAATATTAAGCTTTTTATTGATATTTATGAACTAGGCCATAATCTTCGGTTAATTCACCACTAAAGGCTTTAGCAATTACTTCTTCAATATTTTCAGTCTTAGGATCTACTAAAGTAGTATTAACAAAGGAAGTTAAGATACCACTATTATCTTTAAATTTAATTTGTAATTGTTCACCTTCAGAAAAATCTAGCCATTGAGTAATTGGAAAAATTTGAGTAGTCTTACCATTTTCTATTATTGCTTTACTAAAATGATATCTAGTATCAAATAATTGAAAATTCCAACCGGTAGCCGTTGGTTCACCAACATATGGCGTTAAATCACTAATTACTCCTTCTGGACCACGGAAGTATTCCGCAATGATGTTAATATCTTGAACGTTATTAACAAGAATTGTATTATAAGCAGTTGTTACTAGAGCTGTACCATCTGGTAATATTAATTGAAATTGTTCACAATTAGGTGAATCTTCTTTATCTTCATTACCGTCTATATTGGCAAAATCATCCCATTTTTTTAAAGGAATAATTGTAACATTACCATTAGCAACTTTTAGAGCATATTTAAATTTAAGTTCAGCATCTATTATATATTTGTTAAATGTTTCAGAATCATGATTACCATTTGAATTATCAATATTTTTGCCTTTTTCGGATACATAATATTTACTTATTGTTGAGGCATTTAAAGCTTCAGTTCCACCATTAAATAAATCAAGCATTGTAGATGAAGTAAGTATAATATCGTTAGTTGGTAATTTTATTTGTAATTGTTCACCTTCATAATCACACCATTTTGATACTTGTAAAGCTGTAGAACTATTATCATTAGAAATGATAGCATTTGTAAATCCATAATTTAAATCAATTATTGTTCCATTAAATAAGATTTGTGAATCATAAGTATAACCGGCAGATAGATCAATAACTTTTCCTGCGTCAACTAAAGAACTAGCGATATCTTTAGCTTTTAAAGTACTTTCTATATCATTAACTAAAATTGTATCATAAGCGGCAGTTACAATAGTTGGACCATCAGTTATGACTAATTGAAGTTGTTCACCTTCATAATCACACCATTTATCAATAGGTAAAATTATAACTTTATCTTCTTTGATAACTATAGCTTTATTAAATCCCCATTTAGTATCCCACAAATCATAATTAAATCCTGGAGCTGAAGATACTTTAGGAGTTAAATCGGTTACTATTCCGTCAGTACCAACATAATATTTAGCAAAATCATCAGCTTTTATTTCACTATGAGCATCATAAGCAAGCTTAGAATTATAACTACATAAATTTAAAACTAGACCATCTTCGGTAATTACTTGAAGTTGTTCACCTTCATAATCACGCCATTGTTTAATAGGTAAGATTAAAGCATGATTATTATTAAAAGTTATGGCTTTATTAAATGACCAATTAGTATCAAATAAATCTTTATTAAAAATAGGATTAATACCATTATCTTCATTTAACATATATGATTCGCCTTGTTTACTTAAACCATTTTGAGCAACGATATCTGATGCGTACTCATTACTTGAACCATAAAAACAATTAGTATCAAATGATGAACTTAATAAACAAAAACCATCTTTAGTAATAAATTGTAATTGTTCGCCTGAATAGTCTTTCCACTCGGCGACATCCATTAAAATAGCAGTATCATCACCATATACTAGGGCTTTATCAAAGCCATATTTAGTATCCAAAATTGTCCTGTTACAACCAGTTAACAAAGTTGAAGTTAATACTCCTGCTAATAGTAATGAACAAACTTTACTTTTTTTTATTTTTCTAACATTACGAGAATTGATTTTAATTATCATATATTCTGACCTCTTTTAAGAATGAATAGATTATATTATATGAAATTTATTTTGTCAAAAAAAATGACATTAAATGTCATTTATACATCATATTTTTCACCATAAACATAAGATAAGTCACGAGCATTAAAGTTGCCTAAACTACTATAAGGTCTTTTTTGAACAACAAGACCACGGTCTTTTCCACCCTCTTCAGCTACTAAGAAATAATTTTCTTCTGGGTGATTTTCAACGATTAAGCCAACGTGAGAATCATTAGAAACAATAATGTCTCCAGGTTGAGCATTAGAGAAACTAGTTTTTTCACCAACTGTTTTAAAGTCTTGAGTAGATTTAGTTGTAAAGGTATTATTAGTTCCTTGATTAACAGCCCAGGAAACGAATGAACTACAATCTGTACCATTAAGGACTTCTGATAAGGGGAATGTTTCGGGATTATAAGTACTATAGTGAGTTGTATGAGTAGTAGTTTCTAAATTATAAGAAATCTTTTTACCTACTTCAGCAGCCATATGCATTAAACCAACAGCACAATTAACTGCAGCATTACGACCAGTATATTGGCTTTTGATACTATTTATTGTATTATTTAATTCATCTGGATTTACATAGTTAAAGAAAGAATCATTGATAAGAGATAATTTACCTTGTTCATTCCAATTATATAAATCAGCTATTTGATCAGCATAAGCTTTGTAATTTTCTTGCGGAGTAAAAGAAACAGTTTCGATTTCATTAGATATACTTGATATTAAACTTAACATATTTCTAATATCGGTTTTTAAACTGGAATTAGTAGATTCTAAATCACTAATTTGACTTGATAAACTACTTCTACTACTAGCATTTTCAGGAGTATCAGATAAACTATTATATTGACTACGTAAACTATCTATTTGTTCTTTATTATCTTTATAATTTTGTAATAAGTTTAAAGCACTAGTAAAGCTTTTGATAAAACTAATTTGGGTTTTTATTTTACTTACTGTTTTAGATAAATTATTAGATTGAGTATTATAGGCATTACCACTCCATACAGAATCAAATGAAACACCTGTTAGTTCACTTGCTACACTTTCAAAACCTGATAAAGCGGAATTTATATTACTTGCTACAGTGGCATAATTCATAGTTATCGACCTCGCTAGTTTAATTATAACATAATAAATATTTATTTGTTTAATAAATAATTTGTGTTATTATAGTTACCAGGTGGTTTTATGAAAATATTTAATAGAGAAAATGATAAAGAAGTTGTTTATGTACAAATGAATGACTTAGCATATTTAATGCATTCTGATGAAGCTGTTCCAGCAGTAATAGTTAATGAAGTCTTTGGTAAAGGTGTTGTTATTATTGACGATAGAAATAGAAATGATTTTGTTCGTTTTGATAATCCAACAGCTGTTAGTTATTTTAAAGAAGCTGACTGGATACCTGATTTTAAATTTTATTATAAATTAAGTGAACAAGAATTAATGGATCATGCACAAGGAATTGTGGATGAAATGAATAAAATAGCTGAGGAATTTAATGCTATTCCAGATAATGAACGTAAGAGTCATATGGATTTAAGAAATAGACATGAATTATTAGATTATAAGTATTCAACATTACCTAGAATACTATGGTATAAGAAAGGTTTGGAAGAAATTCCTTTACCAGAAGTTATTGATAGTGATGGCTTTAGTTTAGGAGCTGATCAAGAAGATTGTAATTATGCGGTTAAACAAGGTCTTAATCCGATGCAAGCATTTTTATATCGTACAGATGGTCAAGAATTAACTGATGATGAAGTAATTCCAGTAGGTTTATTAGATTCAGCTTTAAGTATTTTAATTATGAAGAATATGGAATGTAATGAATTCTTTGGGGATTTTGAACAAACAAGAAAAGTTAGTGATGATAAGAAATACCTTATTACAACTTTTAAAGTTTCACCTAAAAAAGAAAAAGAAGAAAATAAAAATCAAGGTGTTAAATTAACTTTTGGTAAAAAAGTAAAACAATTTTTTAATAATTTATTAAAAGGATAGATAAGTAAGTTATCTATCCTTTTTAATTATGTTATAAACACTTTCTAAGTTATTAAATTTAATTGGGTACTCTTCTTTAGTATTCATATTACGTAAATTAAAAGTTTGATTATTTATTTCGTCTTCTCCTAAAATAATGATATAAGGGATATTTTCTTTATTACAATAATCTAAACTCTTTTTTATTTTTTTATCCGTCATTTCTATATCGATATTTAAATTATATTGACGTAACTTATTAGCTAGTTTTAGACTTGCATATTTAGTACCTAATGGAATAATGTATAAATCTAAAGGAACATTATTATTTAGAGTTTCATCATTTTTAAGTAATTCAAAAATAGATGTTAGACCAAAACTTATACCGACAGCTGGATAAGAATTACCATCATTAATGAAGTCAGTTATCATTTTATCATAACGACCTCCCCCACCAATAGCACCACTTAGTTTACCATTCTTTTCATATACTTCAAAGACATTACCAGTATAGTAATCTTGACCACGAGCTAAAGATGAAGTAAAGACACAATAATCTTCAAGACCTAGTTCTTTGATAAACTCTACTAAGTTATTTAATTCAGTTAAACCTTTGATAATTAGTTCATTATTAGTATTTTTAAATTTCTTATTTAATTTAGTTAAATCTAAAGTAAAGTAATCTAGTAAAGTTTTAATTTGGGATTCAGTTAAATCGATACTAAGTAATTCTTTAGTTAAATCTTCTTTGGATAATTTATCTATTTTATCTAAGATAGTTATGGTACTAGAGATTAAATCTTCTTGAACACCAGCTTCTTTAATTAAACCACTCATTAGATTACGACTATTATATTTAATTATGATTTCAATATTTAATTTAGTAAAAGCATCGACATAAAGACTTAATAATTCAGCTTCAATCATTTGATTATCTAGACCCACAACATCAACATCACATTGCGTAAATTCACGATCCCTGCCTACTTTAACTGGTCCATCACGGAAGACTTTATTTATCTCATATCTTTTAAAGGGTAATTTAAGTTCATTTTTATTTAAAGCAATAAATTTAGCAAAAGGAACCGTTAAATCATAACGAAGACCTAGTTTACGATTACCTTGATCAGTTAGTTTATATATTTCATTTAAAATATCATTATTTTCATCATATTTACCAGCTAACATATCAAAGTAACATAAAATACTAGTTTCTATTGGTTGATAACCATAATTTTCAAAAGTACTTTTTAAAACATTATTAATATAATTTCTGATTTTTTGTTCTTTAGGTAGGAAATCATAACCACCTTTAACATTTTGTATTATCATTGTTTTCTCCTTCTTTCTTAATAGATGCTTATTACTAAAAAAGAACTATACGACTTGTATAGTTCTAAAATTTATTTATTATATACAAGTAACAAGCATCACAAATAACACTTGTTACCATAACGATTGTTATTTAAACAAGTGTCGATTATTATGATGATGTACATGTAAATTTAATAATTCTAACATAGTAATCTTCCCTTTCATGTTTTTATCTTAATACTAAATAATTATTTTGTCAAAAAAAATAACTACTTGGTAGTTATTTATTTTTTGTAACTTATTAATACTAAACTTCAATATGATTTACTAATCACGATGTGCTAAACATAAATATTAATTTTTTTGGTAAATCAATTATTTAATGTTTAATACTACTAAGTAATTATACTGTTTGATGAATTTGTTGAACATTTTTGGCTTGATAGCCTTTAGATGTTTCAACTAAGTCAAAATAAACATTGTCTCCTTGATTTAAAGTTTTATAACCATCCTGTAGAATAGCTGAATAATGAACAAATATATCTTCATTCTCCTTATATTCTATAAATCCATATCCTTTTTCATTATTAAACCATTTTACTTTACTTTCCATTTTTATTCCTCCTCTAGCTTAGCACATTGTTATTATGCCATATTCCAAAGTCGGTTATTGTCGAAATTTTAAACTTTTTAAAATTTTTTATAAATAATTATCTAAATCTAAATCTATCTCTAATTCGCCAGCGAAATGATAAGGATTAGTATCTGAGTTTAATTCAGTTATAAAGCAGATTTCAATTATGTATTTATTTTTAATCCATCTAGTTATTTGAGAATGATAATTAGTTACAAAACCCATTTTACCATCAATAGTAAAGAATAATTCAGAACCCTCGATATAAGAATCAAAATCTATTGTTTTATATGCTTCAATATTAAGTAAGTCTTTTAAAGGGCAATTAAGATCAAAACTAATGGAAATTTGATGATTATCATATTCACTGTCGATATCAAAGGATAAAGAGTCATAATAACTTATTTCTTTAGTTTTAACATGATGTATTTCGTTTTTGAATTTTTCAATAGTTACTTGTTCTTTTAGTTCTTCTATTTTATTAAATCTAAACATATTAACTCCTTTTTAACATTAATTTTTGTATTTGATTATTATTTTTTAATTTCGTTAGGACTTGGTTTTGAAGATTTAAGACATCTTCTAAAGGCATTTTAAGGATTTCAGCTATTTCATCATCATCTAATAAATTTTGAAATCTTAAAATAATATATTTTTGTTCTAATGAAGTTAGTGATTTAATGATATTAATCATTTCATCACTAAAATATGAAGTATCAACCATTGAAGAAGTATCAGATAAATTATCAAGAAATTCTTTCTTACTATCAAATTTTATTTTACTATTTAGACTTAGTTTATCATTTTCTTTTAAATCTCTAAGAATTTTTCTTTTTAAACAACCAGTAATATAAGCATTCATATAACTAATTATTTGACCAATATATCTAGAATTTGTTCGTTCAATAAATTCAAAAGCTAAAAGGTCAGCTTCTGATTTTAATTCTAGATAATAATCACTATTGGGAAGAATATGATATATTTTGCTTAAATCACTAACTATTTTACGAATACTTAAAAATATTTTATTATAAATTAATTGTCTTGTATCATATATTCCCGAATAGTAGTAACCAAGTAAAAAGTTTATTTCAAATAAGTCAATACGACCAACACATTTTAAGACTGTATTAATTCTTTTAGTATCTAATGATATTTTACCATTTTGTTCTTTACCAAAATACCAAACAAAGTATATAGCTCTTATAGTATTATAATTAAAAGTTTTTACTAAATCAACCGATGCTTTATCAATATTTAGAATAGTCATTATTTCTTGATATTCTTCTTCAGTTTGACAATTATTTAGTTTAGCAAAAGCATCTTTACGAATTTTAATATGATATTTTTTGATAGCTTCATTTAATTCTTCATCAGATATATCTTGAGGATTAGGTATATTCATATGATCTAAGTAACTAAAAATATTAGCATAAGATAAATTATTTCTTTTACAAAAATCAACTAGTCTTTCCCCATGATAAAACCATAATTCTTTATATTCATGATGTTGCTTATAATGCTCTATAGCAGCTGATACTATTTCATCATCACTAAGATGGGGATTAGTTTCACGAATATTGGCGATATAAGTTTTTAATGTTGGATAAATATATCCTTTTAAATCACAATATTTCTTTAAACTTAAACCAGCTATTTTATAACGGGGAATACGTTTAGTTGGATCATCGGCAAAGTAAGCAGCTAATTTATGATTTATTTCGTCTATATCGGTTAAATCTTTTATTCGACGATATATTCTTTGAAAGTTATAGTCGTGAGTAAGACAATACTGTCTTAAAGACATACCCTGATAAGTAAAGCGACAACGAGGGTCTTGATAATCTTCGATGGCTTTTTTAATTATTTCATCAACTGGTAAATCTGGATTAATTTTTTTTAAATCGTTAATACGAGCTAGAATACGGGAATATTTAACATCATTTTCAGCACAATATTGTCTTAAAGATAAACCTTGATAAAAATATAATCTACTCATAATTCCCCCCTATTAAATTTTTAATCTTTTAAATGACTTATATCATTATTTTTTAGATATTCAAAAACTTCTTTAAATTCATTATCTATTGGATATAGTTTGGTATCTGTAGCAAGCCAGATATCAGAAAAGCCTTTGGCACCATTTTTAATTAGTTCTTGAGCCATTTCAGAATTATACTCATAATTATCTTCTTGATCAGCAAAACTAACATAACCTTGTAAATCATAAAGTTTTGCTTGTAAGTCACACTCTAATTTATCACATTGATAAGCAAAGAAAGCTTCTTTAGTTTTTCGTTCATCAAATTCTAAAATGAGATTTTCTAACTTCTCACCATCAATTAAATCTTTTAAGATTTCATGAATAGCTGCATGTCCTTTGGCAGTTTTAGAAGCATAATCAGAGGCGGTTATTTCGATATCACCAATTACTGTTTCTTCTAGTTCATGAATAGCTAACATAAAGATAACTTTTTCTAAATCGATATCTATTTGGTATTCAGATTTCATAGCTATAGCTAACATTTCTGTACCATAGATGTGTTCAGCAACACTTTCAACTCTTTCTTTTTTAATATGCCAAGTTAACCAACCACTACGAATAACATCTTTTAATTTATTACATAAGATATAAAATTTAATAACACTTTCTGCTTTTTGCATAATACAACCTTCTTTTTACTAATTATAAATTCTAGGAACTCTTTTGCCAATAGTACATAAGACTTCATAAGGAATAGTATCTAAATACTTAGCAACTTCATTAATATGATTAATATCTTTTAAGATAACAACATCGTCCCCTACTTTAACTTGGTCATCAACTTTAACAAATAACATATCCATACAGATATTACCGACTATTTTGTACTTATGATTATTAATATAAACATAACGACCAGTATTTTTTCTAATAATACCATCAGCATAACCGATACAAACAACAGCGATTAATTCATCACCTTTGGCGATATAAGCGCCACCATAACCTAATTTATCACCTTGATGTAATTTATTTATTTGAATAACTTCACTATGTAAGCTAATGGTAGATTCTAGTTTCAAATCTTTATTATCAGTAAAGCCATACATAATAATACCTAAACGACAACCATTAATGAATGGTAATTTAGGATAGTTAGTTAAAGTTTCACTAGCAGCTAAATGAATAATAGGTATTTCATCTTTATTTAAATCAGCGATAAGTTCTTGAAATTTATTAAATTGTTTTGCAGTATCAAGTTTATTACTAGCGTTATAGATATGAGTATAAAGTCCTTCAATATTAATATTTTGGTTTTTAAGTAAAGTATAAGTTTCATTTATTTCTTCTTTAGTAGATAAACCTAATCTATTCATCCCACTATTTATTTTTATATGAACTTTTAATTTAGAATTTTTTGTTTTGATTAATTCTTGAGCATAAGATAAAGAGCTTATCGTTATGGTAATATTATTTTCTTCACAGATAGTTAGATACTTAGGATTAATAATACCTAAACATAGAATGGGAATATCTTTATACTCGGTTCTTATTTCAATGGCTTCATCTAAAGTAGCTACAGCAAGATAATTACATCCGCCAGCAATAATTGATTTAACAACTGCTAAGTCATTATGCCCATAACAATCAGCTTTAACAACACCAAAGTAGTATTTGTATTCAGGATAAGCATTAATAATTTCTTGAACGTTATGTTCAATATTTTTTAAATTAATTTTCGCATATGTATTACGATACATAATAACACTCCTTTATTTAATAACTATAATCATAAACAAAATCAATACCATATTCTTGTAAAGTATAGTATTTTTTTAGAACTTGACCGATTTCTTTAACATTATCATCGGGATATGTAGATAATAATTCTTCTGGGATACTACTTGGTAAATCTAATAATTCTAAGTCATTACCTACTACTTTGAAAGCAAAGTTATTGAAAGCATCTAGTAAATATTCAGAATCATTTTCTTTTAAAGTAACGGCAACATGGTTAGCGGTAGCTGGTGTTGCGCGATGCCAAGTATCGGTTTCATCAGTTTTAATATAAAGTAAAGACACATTAAAACCTAATGTTCTTAAGATATCATTTATTAACAAGTTAATATGGCGACAACAAGCAATACCATACATTACTTGTAAAGGTTCTTGAGTACTTGGTAAAGCTATATAATTAAAAGATGGTGAATAAGATATTTCATTATTAAAACTAAAATGGCCATGACGAAGTAAATAGTTAATTAAAGAGTAACAGGCTAAAGCATTAGCTGGTTGATATTTCATTATGTTAGCTTTTAAAGAGTTTAAAAATTCTTGATAATGTTGTTTAGTTGATAGTTCATCCTGTTTAGTTAAATTTAGCATTATTATCCCCCTACTTAATATTATTTATTACCAACAATTACTTTGCCATCGATATTACAAATATAACAATTGGGTAATTTTTCTTTGATATGATTTAAAGCGTTTTGATCTTCTTCTATCTTACGACCAACAAAGACACCTTCAATTAGTTTAGCTGGTAAACCAAAAATAATAGCTGTTTCACGATCAGTAGTAGATGCATTACGATTAAGGCGCTCAGTTAAGAATTTATCATAATAACGATAATCTAAAAAGTCTTTTAAGGTTTCTTCATCCATTGTTGGATTCCAAACGTCAGCTTTGATTAACTCTTGAGCAATAGGATTATTTAAATTAAGAATAAAAGCTATTTGACGTTTATTAGCTACTAAACTAGGTAGAAATCTTACTTCTTTAGTTTGATCGCCCCAGTACATCCAAACATCTTCACGATTATTTAATTCTTCAGTATAAGAATCAAATTGATGATATGGAATTAATTCAGTTATCTCTTTAGAACCTGGTCCACGACCAATAGTATAAGTAATAGTAAAACCACTATATTTTTTTACATAATCTTTAAGCAAGATATCTTCTTTAACTTCCCACATTCCAACACTATGAGAAATCTTATTATGAATATTTTCATTCGTAAAATCATTACTAATAAAACCATTATTAACTATCCAATCAAAATTATCTAACATACCAAGAATACCATGAAGATAATTATATTTAGAAAGTTTAACATCTTCACCTATATCATATTTATTATATGAATCGATATTAGAATTATCATAGAATAATTCAATTTGTTTTAAAATTAGTTCTTTAGCAGAACCATTAAAGTTTTTATTAGTAAATGAAATAAATTGCTCTTTATTCATAAAGACATCTCCTTTGTCTAGTAATATTGTAATACATTATGTTATGAAAGCAAAAGAAAAACTTGAATAAATCAAGTTCTATTTTCTTTTATATATTAATTTATGAAAAGGTTCTTCAGTATGTGGTTTAACTAAGCCATTTAAATTAATTGTAGTTAAGGATTCAGCTATTTCTTGAGGAAGGGTTTCTTCACCATTAGATACATAGCCATTACCTTCTTTTTGTAAACCAAATAAATCTAAATGACGTTTTAACCACCAACCATGAACTAATAAACGGCGATATATTTGATTTAAATCTTCTTGCGTAAGATCTTCACCATATTTTAAGTATTTAAGTAGTTCTTCTAATTTAGCATACTCAGTAACAACAAAATCATCAAATAGATTAAGTTGTGGTTCAATTCCTTCAATGTTATAGTCATTTGGTGAATCATAAACTAAATCTTCAGCCATATCATTCTTGTTAATACTGAATAGCATTCCTCGGCAGACAAGTCCACCTTTTATTTGGAAATTAGTAATACCTAACTTTTCAAATTCATCTTGTTTGTATTCTTGACCAAATTCATCAATAATACTTACTTCTGGAATAATTGTTTTAATTAATGTTCCAGCATATACATTGTCTCTTTTCGCGACATATTTTTTCATCTTGTAAAAATTTTCTCCTCCAATAAACATATATTATATCGTATTTTGGAGGTTTTGCAAATTATTCTTCATTTATTTTTTTTACTAATTTTTGACTAGTAGAATCTATAGTAATTGCAAACCCTTGACTTTGAATATAGGCTGTATATTGCTCTTTAGTAGTTGCTCTTAGAGAAACTGTTTCTAAATTATTTAAATGTTGCATTACTAAACTTAGTTCTGCTGCTACTAGTTTGTCTTGTTCTTCTTTAGTTAAAGAAGTAAATGAATCTGTGAATGATGTAAAAGTATTAACAATGTTATTTTCAGTGTCTTGGTCAGTAACAAAAGTGCCAGTTTCACGAAGTTGCTTAGCTTTATTCGCTAAGTAAGTTAGTAAACGTTTTTCAACGATATCAGCTTTTGTCGAAGCTACTAATGATACATATTTACTTATTTCCTGCTGTTGTTCTGGAGAAATAGTAACTTCACTGGTTTTAACTTTAGTTATTTCTGTTTCTTCAGTGCCAAAATCATAATGCTCTACTTTGCAACCAGATGAAACGAAGAAAGAATTATAACGATCAGGTATATATCCATAAACAGTTTTTTTACTATGTAAATCTTGTAATGATTCTAGTATCCATCCATAACGAAGAGATGCATAAACTAATTGTTCTTGATTATTTAATAGATTAAATTCATCATCAGTTAAAATATAGTTTTCAATGTATTCTTTACGATTATATTTAGATGCCTTTAGCATATTTTCAGCTCCTTTGTATAACTATTATATCGAGCTAAATGATAAAGTCAATACTATTCAATCTTACTTATTAAGGTTCTATTCTATTTGGTCCACGGAAGATAAACATTGTTTCTTTTAAAGAACCGGTTTCTAAAAGAAGCATAGTAAATCTATCAACGCCTAAAGCAAAACCACCATGGGGAGGACAACCATATTTAAAGAATTCAAGATAGAATTTAACATCTTCGGTTAAACCTTTTTCTTTAGCTTGCTCACAAAGAATTTCATATCTATGTTCTCTAATAGCTAATGTAGTTATTTCACAGCCTTTCCAAATAAGGTCGGCGCCGATAGGAACACCATTAGCTCTTTGATGATAAAATGCTCTTTTGTTAGCACTGAAATCAGTTATGAAGACAAATTCATGTCCATATTTTTCTTTAATATATTTTGAAGCTAATTTTTCTGATTCCGCATTCATATCTCCAACATCTTCATAATTCATTTTAAAATTATATTCTTTCTCAAGGATTTGATATAACTCTTCTAATTTAATTCGAGGAAATGGCTTAGTTGGAATTATGACATCAACATTAAATAATTCTTTAATTTCTGGGCCATCTTTTTCTTTGACAGCTGTTAAGCCGGCAATAAGTAAGTTTTCTTCGAAGTCCATAAGTTCATCTAGATTTTCAAGATAACTCATTTCAATATCGAAAGATGTAAAATCAGTTGTATGACGATATGAGTTAGAATTTTCAGCACGAAAAGCTGGAGCTATTTCAAATACTTTTTCAAAGCCACTACTCATAGCCATCTGTTTATAGAATTGAGGGCTTTGCGCTAAATAAGCTTTACGGTCAAAATACTTTAATTCAAAGACATTAGAACCAGATTCACTTGCCGTACTAATAATTTTAGGTGTGTGGATTTCAATAAAATTATTTTGAACGACAAATTCTCTCATGGCATTAATTAAACAAGTTTGAACTTTGAACATTAAAATATTCTTTTCACTTCGTAAATCTAAAAATCGATAATTTAATCTAGTATCTAATAGTGCGGACTTGCTATCTTTGTAGTTTAGAGGTAGATCTTCTAAACATTTACTAGTTACAATTATATCAGTGGGAATTAACTCATGACCATTTAATTTTACTTTTTCGTTTGGTAATAATGTTCCAGTAATTTTAACAGTACTTTCAGCAGTCAAGTTAGAAACAATTTCATTAAGGCTTTTGTTTTCTTCATTTTTTTCAATTGTTACTTGAAGTTTACCGGTACTGTCTCTAACAATTAAAAACTGAACATATTGTAAATCACGAATACTATCAATAAAGCCTTCCACTGTAATAGTTTTATTATAGTATTCAGACAAATTTTTAAAATATATTTTTTTCATCATTTAACCTCCTAGTAAATATATAATAAAAAAACAGTTAATATTATCCACAAAGGGACGAATTAACTGTTTAAATCCGCGGTACCACCCAAA
>CANQOH010000027.1 GCA_947625425.1 uncultured Bacilli bacterium | reverse complement strand
TGTTATCTTAAACTATGCTAATGGTGATATGGTTGGTCACACTGGTGTTTATGATGCTGCTGTTAAAGCTGTTGAATTCTTAGATAAATGTTTAAAAAGATTATATGATAAAGTCGAAGAAAAAGAAGGTACTTTAATTATTACCGCTGATCATGGTAACTGTGATGTTATGATTAACGAAGATGGTTCACCATGTACAACTCATACAACTAATAAAGTTCCATTTATCATTACTAAAAAAGGTTTAGAACTAAAAGATGATGGCAAACTATCAGATATTGCGCCAACGATGTTAAGTTTATTAGAGTTACCAATACCTATCGAAATAAATGGTAATTCTTTAATTAAGTAAAACCCATAAAAAACTTATGGGTTTTTAATTTGCCTATGATATAATTAATAATAGAGTAGAGGTAGTTCTTATGAGAGAAAAAATAACTTTAGAAAAATTTAGAGAATTAAGAGAAAAATTTTTTACTGAATTAAAAAAATTTGAACAATTAAGTGAAGAACATAAAGATTTATATGAAGAAGATGAAGATAAATTTATAAGAGAATATGGTAGTTCGATATTTTCTACCATCAAAGAAATAATCAGCTATGACTTAAGTGAAATACCTTTTGCCGAATGGAAAGATATATCTCTTGTTTCTCTTGATGAACCTTTAGATTTATCTGCTACCCATGCCAATATCGATTTTAACATTATTGATAGTATTGAATCTCCTTTAGGAGTTAATTTAAAAGGTTGTAATGTTCGTAATGTAAATCGTAGTTATTTAAATCTATCACGTGATAGTTTTGATGAAAAAGTAGTTAAAGATAATCCAACAGTTTTCTTATCGCCTTTATTTGATAACGATTTTGAAAAGAAATATATTAATAATCAGTTAGAAATAAGTGATTTACTTGCTTTAAGTGATGAACAAATAAAAGAACTATCTTCTAAAACTAAAAAAAATTATTTAAACTATACTTCTAAATTAAATACAACTTTTAACAATATAATTAATTATTTTGGTTTAACCAAAGCATTAAGTATTTATAAAGAAAATCCTGAATATATTAATGAATTATCAATTGTCATAGAAAATATAACATATTATAATTATGGTCCTCAATCTGATGTAACTAAAGAAGAAGCCGAAGCTATCTTAAAAATCGAATCTATCTCCCAAATGATGGATAAAGTAGATGAATATGTTTCTAAGTTAATAATTACTTCATATTATCAAAGAACTTATAATTTAAGTAATCGTTTTAAAACCAAATATCCAAATCTATTTATTAATGAAAATGAATTACCACCAGATGTTTATGAAAGATTTAATAAAAATTCACTAACAGTTGAAGATTACGTTAAATATTATTCGGTCTTTAGTAAAGGTGATTTCTTTAATCATATTGGTGCTTATTATTTTAGAGAAATAAGAAAATTAATTGGTTCTGAGAATTTTTCTCAAATTATTGCTGAATCTCCATTCTTATTTTTAGATAATACTTTAAATTTTGATTTTTCTGAAGATTATGACTTCTTTAATATGTTAACAAATCACATAAATAATGCTCCAGAAAGAGGTATAACTAATCCTAAAGATATCTTTTATTTAACTGTAGTTGAACGTTATTATAACAATCAAAATTTGCTTTTTGGTAAAGCTACTGATTCTTCTATATATGGTGAAGCCAAGTATCCTGAATGGATAAAGAAAATAGGCATTTATCTTCAAGGCTTAAATGTTCTTGATGATAATTATTTCTATTTACTAACTCCATCAACTACTTTAGCAACCGTTAATGATCAACGTTTAATCGACTCTTTAGGTCTTAATAATCTAATCCGTTTTCAAGATGAATATGGTTCTTTAGGTAAAAACTTAGATATTATTTCTAAGTATTATAGTTATAATGTTGATGAACCAGTAACTACTTATGAAGAATTCCTTAATCGTTTAGCTAACTTATTTAGAATTGCTTTTCGTAATCAATACTATGAATATCATGCCAAAATAGTTAAGGAGTTACCTGAAACATTTACAAGTAAATATCCTGATATTTTTTTAAGCAAAATTGCTCCTGAAGATTTACAAAATCTTTATTATACTAATAAATTAAGTTTTCAATCTTTAAGACTTCATCCTGAATGGCAACCATTTTTAAAAAATATAAAACTAACTGATTCTTTATCGACTATTCAACCAACCTTAACATCTTCAGACGACCACCTAGGATTATTAGATTATTTATATTCTATTGGTGCTTCTGATAAAGTTAATGAATACATATGGTCTTATGGTAATTTACTAGATAATATCACCATAAATATTACGTCATTAGATAATTTAACTCTTGAAGAATTAGATGACTTACTTATTGAAGCTATATATAACAACATAATTAATAAATTAGATAAAAAATATACACTAGTTGATGCTACTTATGATGAAGAATTATCTCCTAAGTTTAAAAATAAACATCCTGAATTATTTTTAAGTCTAGATGCTCCAGCTGAATTAAAAAATTATTTCTATGCTGGTAGTTTATCATTAAATAAAATAAAAGAACATCCTGAATGGCTTCCTTATTTAGAAGGTAAAACTTCATTCAATTTTATGGATATTCCTAAACGTATTGGTGTTGTTAATTCTGAATTCCCAATGCCACAAATGATTACTGAATTAACTTTTCAAGACATATATACTAAAAAATATGGTTTAAAAGCTTTACTAGATTTTCTTGTACCATATAGTTCTATTTCTCATTTATTTAGATTTATTGTTATTGATGTAAAGGATGATAGTAAAGAAGGTTTAGAAAGAAGTATTGAAAAGAGTTTATATTCAGCAATTACTCATTATAATTTAACTTTTAGTGAAGATGTACCTGAATCATTTAAACAAGAACATCCTGATATATTTCTTCCTGCTAATACTCCACAAGAGTTAAAAAGTAAATTTTACAATTGTTCACTTAATTATGATGATTTATGTAAGCATCCTGAATACATAGAATATTTAAAAGGTATTAAGTTTTCCTTTGCTTTTCGAGGAATTACTATAACTAATAATCATTTAAATGGGTTACCTGATGAAATAGCTTATAAATTAGTTTCTATCTTTGGTAATTACATTAAAAATGATCCGGACATTTTAGTTAGTTTAAAAGAATTAAAAAATTTTGATCAAACAGATATTAATAGTATAAAAGATAAAATAGTTACTTATATTAAAGAGGGTAGAATGTCATATTCTGATGATGTTCCCGAATTTATTAAACAAGAAATACCTCATATGTTCTTATCACCAGCTGCTCCTGAAGATTTAAAATATTACTATTACTATAATCCTAATTACAATATATCATTCACTATTTTAAAGAGTCATCCCGAATGGCAACCATTTTTACAAGACAAAAGTATCTTACCATTTTATTATAATTCCCCATATTTAAAAGGTAAAAATATCGATGATTTTATTACTCGTCTTGGTGGTGAAAAACAATTCCTTAAACTAGGTAATCAAAAGCCTGAAGATGTTGATTATATGATAAATAATAATAAACTAGAATTATTAGAAAAGTGGTATTTAAAAACTGGTAAGAAATTTATTCCTAGTTATGTAGTTATGACGACAATTCCTTTTGAAGATGCTGATAAGTTCTTAGCTAATGGTAAGAGTTGGTCAACATTAATGAGATGTGGTAATTTCAAAAAAACTCGCGAAGGAATTGATGCTTTAATTAAACTAGCTTATTCTTTTGGTATTTTTGAAGGCGACCCTCGTGCTGAAAAAAGATTACTTTCATTAATTAATGATTTACCACGTAATCTTACTCCAGTAGCGCAAAATACAATCTTTCAAATGGAAAAAACTATCTTAAGATCATTTGTTGATCCAGAAGCTACTAAAAATAATATGTTAATTGGTTTAAATGAATATAAACGTCTTCGTGAAGTCATGCAAAAAGAAGGTTTTGATATCAGCGAAAACGAACCAGTATTGCCTTTAATATATAATGTTGGTGAAGATAGACAATGTCGTTTAATAATTAATGAACAACAATATCCCGAAACAGCTAAATGGGTTAGAAACTTTATGGAAGCTAACGATTTAAGAGGAATGATATCTCCGCAAATAGCTCATACGCTCTTTGGTGGTTTCACTTTAAAATATGATCCAGAATTTAGAGAATTCTTATTAAAAAATATCGATGAAATTCTTGCTAATCCAGATTATATGACTTATGTTGCTGCTATTCAAAAACAATTTACCCAAATAAAAATAGATAATAGTAATCGTGCATTAACTCTAAAATTAGCTGTTGATTATGTTCAAAGTAATAAATATATTAATGTTGAAATAGGCAATGAAGAGTTAGCTCGTGTTTCAGCTATTGCTGGTTATACCCAAAATGATTTTGATACTCTACAACAAATCTTTAATTATGGTAAATTAAGAACTTTCTCAAGTATTCCTCGAATATCTTCAAGTAACAATGAATATACCTATGAAATAACTCGTTTAATGGATGCTTTCCCAATTGCTGCTGGTACTTTATCAGATTGTTGTCAAGAAATAGGTAACTGTGCCGAACTTGATATGGAACATAGTATGACAAGTAAACATGGTCGTTTATTCGTTATTAGAGATGAACTTGGTAAAATATCTGCTCAAAGTTGGGTATGGCGTAATCAAAATGTTTTATGCTTCGATAATGTTGAAGTACCTGATCGTGCTTTCGAACGTGCTGAAAAAGAAAAACATTTATCTAAAGCTGAATTTGCTAAAATAATCTTTGATATTTATGTTAAAGCTGCCGAAGAATTAATCGCTACTGATGAAGCAGCTTATAAGAAATTATTAGATGAAGGTAAAATAACTGAAGAACAATATAATAGTTTAAAACTATCTAAAGTAACAGTAGGTTTAGGTTACAATGATATAGCTACAGCTATTAATAAATACGCTAAGAAAGATGAAGAAACACCTAAACTACCACCTAAGTATGAAGCACCTGTTCCATTACAAAGACCTTTATACATTAGTGATTCTAGAACTCAATATATTCTTTCTGAAAAAGAAGGTCATATAGAACCTACTGATACTGAAACACCAACTATTCACTATGATGTATATCAAGAATATGATAAAAATAATATAAATAGTACAGTAGTTAAAACTTTAAAACATCTTGAGGTGGAAACATCTAATCGTCAAAACTATCAATTAAATTGTGATATTGATGATGAAGAAAACGCCTTTAGTGAACTAGCTTACAATTATGGTGTTAATGCTGATTACTTAAGACTAATTGTTACACCAAACTTTGCTATTATTTATGAAGAAACACCATCTAATATTAATATCTTAGATTTACTTGTAAAAACTAAAATTGATTATAATAATGTCCTTAAAGATGTGTCTAAAGAAGTATATCTTCAAATGAAGTTAGCTTTCTTACAATTAATAAATAAAGGTAAGCAAATTGATACATCGCGAATGTTAAGCGATGTAACTACTTTATATAACACTATTGATTCATTAAGTCCTGATTTTGATGAAGAAAGGGGTATCTCACATGGAACAAGATAATTTAGAAAAGATTGTTTTACAAACTCAAAATGCCAATAAACTAAATACTCTTAATCTTAATAATCTTTTAACTGAAATAAAAGAAACATTAGATAAAACTTTTAATGTTCTAGAAGAAGCTAATAAAATAGATCTTAAGAATAATAATGGTTTTAAAGTTGAATTATCTATCTTTGATAACATAATCGATAACTGTTTAAAAGAAGAAATAACTTATGGTAAAGTAATTGATAATTTAAAAAACGATGAAAAGAAATATTACTATGGTAAGGAAATTGAAAGCCTTGGAACCATCTGTCTTATCTTTGATGGTAATCCATATACTTTACTTGAATTAATATTACGTAACTTAATTGTTAATAACTCTTTATTAATCAGTTATAATGGTTACATGTATGGTACTAATAATTATTTAGTTGAAGCTATTAAAAATGTTTTAACTCATAATCAAATGGACTCTAATCAAATCAATATCTATGCTAATGACAATATCTATCAAGTCTTAAATTACTATACTAGTTATGATTTAGTTATTGCTATTGGTAATTGTGAATTACAAAATAATGCTTTAAAACAAACTCATAATAAAATAATAACTAGTGGTTATGAAAATTTTGATTTATATATTGAATCATTAACTAATCTAGATTTTATTAAAGACTTTATTAAATTAAATAATAATATAACAATTTATTATCAAGAAGATCTAAATATTGATATACCAAATGCTATACCAGTTAATAACTTAGATGAAGCTATCTATTTTATTAATACTAATGGTTCGTTATATAGTACTTCAATCTTCACTGATAACAAAGATAATGCTCATACTTTTATTAAAGAAGTTAAATCTAAACAAGTCTTAGTTAATACTAGTCCTTTAGCTAATCATCCTTTAGATATTAATGAAACTTCTTTATGTAATGAAAAGATAATTATTTATCCATAAGAAAAAGACATTTAAAATGTCTTTTTTAAATTCCTAAAATTAAAGTCGCTACTTTAAAATAAACGAGTAGGGAACAAGCATCAACTAAAGTAGTAATAAATGGACTAGCCATTACTGCTGGATCAAAACCAATCTTTTTGGCAAACATCGGTAAAGTACAACCAATTATTTTGGCAATAATAACGGTAATAACTAATGTAATGCATACACAAGCTGCTATTGGTATAGTAACTTTATCAATTAATAATATCTTAACAAAATTACATATACCTAAAACAATCGCACATAAAATAGCTACCCCTGATTCCTTAAGAACTACTTTAAAAATATCTTTAAATTCAATATCATCTAACGATAAAGCTCTTATAATACTAACACTAGCTTGTCCACCAGCATTACCACCCGTATCCATTAACATTGGTATAAATGCGGTTAAGATTGCACAGGTTGCAAGTTGGGCTTCGAAGTTTTGAATAATTTTACCAGTAAATGTCGCTGAAATCATTAATAGTAATAACCAAGGTATTCTTGCTTTAAATGTTTCCCATATACTTGTTTTATCATAAGACTTTTCGGTTGGAACGATAGCTGCCATCTTTTCAATATCTTCTGTTGCTTCTTCTTCCATAATATCGATAACATCATCAACCGTAATAATTCCAACTAATCTTTCTTCTGAATCAACAACTGGTAAAGTACTATAGTCATAATCTTGGAAAATATTAACAACATCTTCTTGATCCATTAAAGTATTTATTTTATGTTCACATTCTTCCATAACATCATCAATTAATGTCTCAGGATCATTAACAAGTAAATCTTTAACTGATACTTTACCAAGTAACTTACGTTTTTCATCAGTTACAAAACATGAATCATAAGAAACAAAATCTTCAGCTTGCTTCCTAATTCTGGCAATAGATTCTTTAATTGTTAAACCTTTCTTTAGATGAATATATTCTATTGCCATCAAAGAACCAGCACTATTTTCTGGATATTTAAGTAATTTATTTATATCATTTCTTGTTTCTTTATCAACATTACTAAGTAGAGAAGTAACAAGCATTGCTGGCATTTCATCAAATAAGTCGGCTGCATCATCAGTATACATATTTTCAATAATATCTTTAGCTTCTTTTTTCGTTAAAGAAGATATTAATTCTTTTTGAATTTCATCATCTAAATTAACAAAAACATCAACTGCTAAATCTTTATTTAATAATCTAAAAACTTTAATTAATTCATCACTAGGTAAGTCTTCAATAACGGAGGCGATATCATATTCATTTTCATTACTTAAAAGATTCTTAATCTTTAAATAATTTTTTTCTTCTAATAATTCTTTTAAAGCTTCTGCTAAATTTTCTTTTTTCATTATATCAACTCCCTCTTCTTTGACCATATTATACAAAAAAATTATTAATATAATAATAATTTATTTAAAAAAGTCTTAAATAATATAACATTTATGTCAAAAAAAGCCAATATTATCCTTATTATTGATAAACTAGAGTATTAATTGACAATTATTTTTTTTAAGAGTATTATTTGTCTTGAGTGCTATATGTGTATGCAAGAAGGGTAGAATATGAAAAATTTCTTAAAGAAATATTATGTATTATTAATCATTTTAATAGTATGTATTTTAACAATGGGTATCGGAATATATTTATATTTTTATAATTTATATAAAATAGATAAAGATTTTTCTAAAATCGATTTAACTGATATAGATAATTTAATGATTGTCGCTCATCCTGATGATGAGACTTTATGGGGTGGAGCTCATTTAATTGAAGATAACTACTTAGTAGTTTGTATTACTTGTGGTACAAATAAAACACGTGTTAATGAATTTGTTAAAGTTATGCATAAAACAAACGATAAATATATAATGTTAGGTTATCCTGATAAAACTAATGGTGAACGTGATAATTGGGATAGTGTAAGAGACGACATTACTAAAGATTTAGAAAGTATTGTTGCTTTAAAAGATTGGCATACTATTATAACTCACAATCCTGATGGTGAATATGGTCATATTCATCATAAAATGACTAGTAGCCTAACGACTAATGTTGTTTCTGATAAAAGTAAATTATTTTACTTTGGTCATTATTATAGTAAAAAGAATTTAGTTAATAATATAAATGATATGATTACAATTGATGATAATTTATTATCTGAGAAGAAAAATATAATTGGTTTATATAAGAGTCAATCTTTTATTCAAACTACATTTGATCAAATGATTCCTTATGAAAATTGGGTCAATTATAATGATTGGGGTAAATCAACTTATCGTAATCCTTTAGATTTTTCTAAAATTAATTTAAAAAATGTTAATAAGTTAATGATTGTCGCTCATCCAGATGATGATACTATTTGGGGTGGAGCTCATTTAATGGAAGATGACTATTTAGTTGTTTGTGTTACTTGTGGTGTCGATAAAGTCCGTGTAAAAGAATTTGAAAAAGTAATGAAAGAAACTAAAGATAAATATATTATGTTAGGTTATCCAGACAAAACTAATGGTGAACGTGATAATTGGGATTCTGTTCGTGGTAATATTACCCAAGACATTAAAGATATTATTGCTCTTAAAGATTGGGATATTATTGTTACGCATAATCCTGATGGCGAATACGGTCATATTCATCATCAAATGACAAGTAGTATTACGACCTATGTCGTACCTGATAAATCTAAATTATATTACTTTGGTCGTTATTATAAAAAAGATGATTTAAATAATCATTTATCAGAACTAATTTCTATTACGAAAAAAGAACTTAAAGAGAAAAATCGTCTACTTAAATTATATGAGAGTCAGTATTTCATAAATGAAAAATTTGGTCATATGTATCCATATGAAAACTGGGTTAAAGCAAGCGAGTGGAGTGAAGCATAATGAAAAAGCCTAAAAAAACTACTACTAATAAACTAGAATTAAAAGATATAATTTACATGCTTATCATATCTTTAACTTTTCTATTACTAGTTTTCCTTTTATGTGGTACAACTTACTATTATGGTTCAACCTTAGACTGGTATGCTGAACATGTATCAATGCCTGAATACTTTAGAACATTATTTTATAATACTCATGATTTATTTCCTGATTTAGCTTTAAATATCGGTAATGGTCAAAATATCTATAATTTCTCTTATTATGGTTTATTAAGTCCAATTATCTTAATATCTTATTTAATACCTAAATTACCAATGATAAATTATCTTATTATATCTATCATCTTAATTGTTATTATCAGTGCTAATTTATTATATGTCTTTTTAAAATCTAAAAATTATAAAAGTGAAGCTTGTTTAATTGCTTGTTTAGCTTTTATTTTATCTTCATCAATTTCTGTTCATTCTCATCGTCATTTAATGTTTATCAACTATATGCCATTTTTAATATTAGGTTTATTTGGTGTTGATAAAGTCTTTGAAAAAAAACATAGTTGGTTATTAACTATCTCTGTTTTCTTAATGATAATGACTAGTTATTACTATAGTGTTGGGGGAATTCTTTGTCTTCTAATTTATGGTCTTTATTGTTATTTAAAACAAATGAATAAAGTAACTTTTAAAACATTTATGAAAGCTTTAATAAGTGTTTTAAGACCAATTATTATTGCTATCTTTATGTCTTCAATAATTACTTTACCAACTTTAGCAGCGATAATGAATAATCGTGCTCCATCAAATGTAGTCATCAGTTTAAAGAAATTATTATTACCACGTTTATCTTTTAGAAATGTTATGTTCTATTCATATGGTGTAGGTCTTACAGCTATAATAATTCCTGCTATGGTTCATTTATTTACCAAAGATAAACCCCGTAAGATTTTAGCTTTATTCTTAACTATCTTAGGTTTATTTAATATCTTCAATTATTTATTAAATGGTACGATGTATATTGATTCTAAATCATTAATTCCTTTATTACCTTTATATGTAATTGTTCTAGCTGAATTTATAAATGATGTTCTTGATCAAAAAGTCCGTTATCAAGTTTTAACTCCTATAATGGTTATTATTTCAATTATAGTTATTATTACTAAATCATATCTAGCTGCTTATTTTATCCATATCATATTATTATTTATTCTAATAGCTCTTTATAATAAATTTAATAAAAAACTCATTTTAACTATTCCATTATTTATTTTATTATTTAGTACTTGTATCATCTTTAATAAATTTGATACTTTAGAATTAAAATATACAACTAAAAATAATGAACAAGTAGTTAAAGAATTAGTAAACAACATAACTAATAATGATCATAATATGTATCGTATATCTAATAATATTTATCGTGCTGGAACCCCAAATAAAATATATGAAAATATAAACTATTATAATTCAACTGTTTATTCATCTATTTCTAATCAAAAATATAATCAATTCTTTTATGATATAGCTATGAATAATATTCCAACTCGTAATCGTTCCTTAACTGTCACATCACCTAATATTTTCTATTTATTATTTAGTGGTAATAAATATTATATTTCTGATGGCTTGGGTTTAATTGGTTATGATAAGTGTTATGAAAAAGATGGTATTTATGTTTATAAAAATGAACAAGCATTACCATTTGCTTATGCTTCAGCTAATATTATGAGTTATGACGATTTTGATAGATTAAGTGATGAAGCTAAACAAGAAGCTTTATTAAATGTTATTGTTGCTGATGCTCAAACTGATAATGATTTCGTTTCTAATGTTACTAAAATGGACTTAGATTTAGATGAAATATTTAAAAATGAAAATATCATTAAAGAAAAAAATGGTTCATATACCATAAAATCTAATGGTAAATTAAAATTAAAATATGAATTACCAGAAAAATATCGTAATAAAATATTATTTATTCGTTTCAAAATGAATCGTGTTGATCAAGAAAAAGATTTAGCAATAACTATTAATACTATTAAAAATAAACTAACTGCCAAATCATGGAAATACTATAATGGTAATACAACATTTGATTATGTTCTAGCTTTTGATAATCAAGAATTTTTAAATATTAATTTCTCAGAAGGTAAATATAATTTATCAGACTTTGAATTATATTATTTAGATTATGTTTATTTAGAAAAATTATCTTCTAAAGTTGATACCTTTATCGTTGATAAAGAAACTACTAAAGGAGATTATATTAATGGTGATATTAATGTTACTAAAGATGGTTATTTTACTTTAAGTATTCCTTATGATGAAGGATTCAAAGTAAAAGTTGATGATCAAGAAACTAAAATTGAAAAAGTTAATGAAACATTTATTGGTTTTAAGATCAAAAGTGGTCATCATCACATAGCTATGGAATATAAATCGCCATTAAAAGATATTTCTTTATATACCACATCAATCGGCTTTATTGTCTTTATAATAGTTACTTTTATTGAATCTAGAAGAAAGATATAATTAAATTTATATCTTTTTCTTTACGTAAACTATTAACATATTATGTACATATATTTACATTATATGGCATAATAATATATGTAAGACATGGTGGTTTTTATGAATAAATATGATATTGTATTTGTTGATATAGATGATACTTTAAATAAATCAAATGGAACAGTTTCAGAATATACCAAAGATGTTATGAAACGTTTAAAAGATAAAGGTATAAAAGTTGTAGTTAATACTGGACGTAGTGCTCACTATGCCATTCTTAAAAGTCAAGAAGCTAATTTAAGTGAATATATAATAAGTTCTAATGGCTCTGAAGTTTATAATTATAATACTGGCGAAATAATCTATTCTAAACCTCTAAAGAAAGATGATATAAAAGGAATTTATACTTATTGCCAAGATCATAATCTAACTCTTATTTTAAATTCTTTAAAAAATAGATTTATTAATACTAAAGAATATAGTTATAATAATGAACCAGCTGAATATTTTAGTGATATCGATGAAGTTTTAAAAAATAATCAAATTCATCAAATGGTTATTTTAAGTTCTAATTATGATCGTATGTTAGTTTTACCAAGTTTATTTAAAGAAAAATTTCCTGCTTTAAAAGCAATTCATTCATCAATTGGTTTAATCGAAGGTAAAAGAGAAAAGAATAAAGAATACTATCATGATTTTGTATTAGAAAATACTGCTAAAAGTACTGGTATTGTAGAATTATTAGATTATTTAAATATAGATAGTGAAAAAGCTATTGCTATCGGTAATGGCTATGATGATATTTGTATGACTGATGTGGTTGGTACTTCAATAGCTGTTGCCAACGCTAATGATCTTTTAAAAGAAAGCTCAACTATTATAACTGATAGTGCCGAAAATGATGGGGTAGCTAAAATCTTAGAAAAATTATGTTTAAGTGAATAAAAAGGAGAGATAAAAATGAAAAGCAAACAAAAAGTAGATACTTTAATTGCTCTAAGTTTAATTTTAACGAGTATTATTTTATTAATATTACCAATATACAAAATAACTAATATTAATAATCTTATGATTTTTGTTTTTTCTTCGTATACTATTTTTAACTTAATCCAATTTATTTTTACTTATAAAAGTAAAGACTATGAAAGTTTATTTAGTGCTATAGCTTCCTTATTTACTTTAGTATTAAATATTATTTTTGAAATGACTGCATCTCCACGTACTTTAGCTTTAATACTAATGTGTTGGATAGCTCTTATGTCTTTAGCTAAATTAAAGAAGATAGATTACTATCATGATCGTAAAGATCGTATGTGGCAAATAAGAGTCTTCAATTTACTATTCTTTATTCTTGCTGGTATTTTAACTAGTATCAATCTTGCCTATAGTGGAGAAGTTCAAATAATTGTTATTGGTTTCTTTATGTTAATCCATGGTATTTTAGAATTATTTGATCCCGTTGTTAAAACTTTATTAGCACATAGATAATGTGCTTTTTTCTTATTCATGATATAATGAAACAGGTGATTATATGAAATTAGTAACTGATTTTACTGAGTATCAAATTCTTGATATGGCCGATGGTATGAAACTAGAAGATTGGCATGGTTATAAATTATTAAGACCAGATCCTCAAATCATATGGCCCATAAAATTTAATGAAAAAATGTGGTCAGATGTCGATGCTATCTATTATCGTAGTAATAAAGGTGGTGGCTCTTGGGATATCAAAAATCATAAACTACCATCATCTTGGCAAGTTCATTATCAAGATTTAACTTTTAATATTAAATTAATGGGTTTTAAACATACTGGTTTATTTCCTGAACAAGCTTATAATTGGAATTTAATTAGAGAAAAAATCAAAAACGCTAAAAGACAAGTTAAAGTACTAAACTTATTTGCTTATACAGGCGCAGCTTCCGTTGCTGCTTTAAGTGCTGGGGCTGAAGTTGTTCATGTTGATTCATCTCGTGGGATGGTTGATTGGGCTAAAGAAAATGTTAATGCAAGTGGTCTAACTGATAAACCAATTAGATTCTTAGTTGATGATGTTGTTAAATTTGTTAAAAGAGAAATAAGAAGAGGTAATAAATACGATATTATTTTAATGGATCCACCATCATTTGGTCGTGGTTCTAATGGGGAAGTATGGGATATTGAAAAAGATTTATATCCTTTAGTAGAACTATGTACAGAATTATTATCTGATGATCCAATTTTATTTTTAATTAATTCTTATACAACTGGTTTATCTATGAACGTTCTAGAAAATATTCTATCTTTAACTGTTAATAAAAAATATTCTGGTCATATTAGTAGTGATGAACTAGGAATTCCTATGCAAAATAGTAACTTAATACTACCATGTGGTATTTACGCAAGATGGGAAAAAGATATGTAAACTATCTTTTCCCTTTTTTTAAACTCTTAATTATGTTAAAATTAAAATAGGTGATAGTATGACAAAAATACAAGATATTGATGTAGCTTTTATTGAAACATTAAAAAAACATCCTAACTTTAGTGAAAATATTTCTTCAATTTTATATAAGAATGCTGTTGAAGAAGTTTATCCAACTAATTTTACAAGTACTAATATGGCTCGTACAAGAGTTAGAAGATTAGATAACAAAGACTTTATTGAATATATTATAAAAAATGCTGTTATTATTTATTCAGCATATCAAAAACTACACGATCCAAATCGTCATACTAGAAATACAAGTTGGTATGATGAAAGTTCATTCCCTAACATTAGTGAAATAGTTAAGGAAATGGAAATAATAACCAATCCTAAAATAAATGCTATCTTATATTATTCAGCTAATCCAAACCAATTATTTGTCTTAGCTGATGCTGTAGCTAAAACTCGTTTTAATCCTAAATGGTATAGTAATGGTACAACCTTTATTCCAGATCCATTAGAAAAAGGCGCTGAATTCCGCTATCAATTAGATACTGTAGGGACACCTAATGCCAAAGAATTATTAGCTAAAATAGATCATGATGTTGCAGTTGTTAAACCAATGACTAAAGTCAACATTAACTATGAAGCTGTTAATCGCTGTTTACAAGAAGTTGCTATGGGTACTCAAGTTCAATATGCTCGTAATGAATATGCTTTAGATGGCACATTATATGCCACTCAAGATGTTGGCAAAAAAAGATCAAATCAAGAAGATTCAGTTATTATCTTAACTCATCCTGATAATCCAGATTTTAAATTCTTAGCTGTGTCTGATGGTATGGGTGGTTTAGCCGCTGGTGAAGTAGCTAGTAACTATGTTGTTAAAAGTTTAGCCGAGTGGTTTAAAACCGTCCCAGCTGATGCTTATTATTTTCCATCAGGTTTAAAAGAATCATTTGCCCAAGCTATTAAAAAAATAAATGACGATATATATAATAAATATCATACTGAAGCTGGAGCTACATTAGTTGGTGCAATTGTTACTGAACAAGATACTATTATAGCTAATGTAGGCGATTCCAGAGCTTACGCTGTTACAGATACAAGTATAAGCTTATTAACATCTGATGAATCCTATGTATGGAATCAAGCAGTAGTCAAAAATGGTGGTCAAAAACCATCGCCAGAACAAATAGATGATTTTAGATTTAATCCAAATAATAATAAAATAACTGGTTATATGGGCCAACCAAATATGACAAGAGTCCAAACTCTTACAATTCCTAATTATACTTATAAGACATTATTACTACTAAGTGATGGTGTAACAGATTTACTATCACAAGATGATATACGAATTATCGCACAAAATACTCCACGTTCAGAAATAACTAGAGCTTTAGTTGAAAGAGCTTTAACATATGACGCTGTTAAAAGAGCAAAATTTATCGGCGAAGCATCACGAGTCGTATCTGCTGGTAAAGATAATGCATCAGCCGCAATGTTTAGGAGGTAATTATGAAGAATAAACTTAAAGTAAAAAATGATTTAGGCGAAGAAAAAGAATATGATATCTTAATGTCATTTACATCAGATAATACCGGTAAAGACTATGTTGTTTATACTGACTTTACTAAAGAAGATAATACGATAAAATGTTATGCATCTGTCTATGAAGATGGTAAGTTATCAAAAATAGATACTGAAGAAGAAAACAATATTGTTGAAGCTATGCTTCAAACATTATCTGAGACCGCTAAAACTAAATATCAATTACATAACGAATAAGGAACAATTTTGTTCCTTTTTTTAATGCCTTTTGGTATAATATGTGTGGGCTATAAGAACATAATTTATAGCAATATATTAAGGAGAGATGGTTATGAAAATTAAAAACGTAATTGGCCGTGAAATTCTTGACTCTCGTGGTAACCCAACTGTTGAAGTTGATGTTATTCTAGAAAACGGAATTTTAGGTCGTGCTGCTGTCCCATCTGGTGCTTCAACAGGTGAAAGAGAAGCTCTAGAACTTAGAGATGGCGGAACAAGATACATGGGAAAGGGAACTTTAAAAGCTGTTGCTAATGTTAATGGTCCATTAAGAGACTTAGTCATTGGTATGGATGCTGCTGATCAAAAAGCATTAGACTATGCCATGATTGAATTAGATGGTACTGAAACTAAATCTAAATTTGGTGCAAACGCTATTTTAGGTATATCTATTGCTGCTTTAAAAGCCAGTGCTATAGCTGCTGGTAAACCATTATATGCATATGTTGGTGAAGGAAGAACTTTACCTCGTCCTATGATGAATATCATTAATGGTGGAGCTCATGCTGATAATAAATTAGATTTCCAAGAATTTATGATTATACCTCAAAGAGATACAATCAAAGAAAGAGTTAGAGTAGGTGCTGAAGTATTTCATAATCTGAAAAAAGTATTAAATGAAAAAGGTTTAGCAACTGGTGTTGGTGACGAAGGTGGCTTTGCTCCTGATTTAAATAGTAATCAAGAAGGTTTTGAACTTATTGTTGAAGCTATTAAAAGAGCAGGTTATGAACCTGGTAAAGATGTTTGCTTAGGTATCGATGTTGCTGCTAGTGAATTCTATAAAGATGGTAAATATAATCTTGAAGGTGAAGGTAGAACTCTTACTACTGATGAATTAATTGATTTCTATGAAGAATTAGTTAATAAATATCCAATTATTTCTATTGAAGATCCAGTAGATGAAAATGATTGGGAAGGATTTACTAAGATTACTGAAAGACTTGGTGATAAAATTCAACTAGTAGGTGATGACCTATTTGTTACTAATAAAAAATGTTTACAAATGGGTATTGATAAACATGCTGGTAACGCTATTTTATTAAAAGTCAACCAAATCGGTACAATAACTGAAACTCTAGAAACAATTGAACTTGCTAAGAGTCATGGTTATAACACAGTTATCTCTCATCGTAGTGGTGAAACAGAAGATACAACAATCGCTGATTTAGCTGTTGGCTTAGATTTAGGTCAAATTAAAACTGGTTCAATGTCTAGAACCGATCGTATTTGTAAATATAACCAATTAATTAGAATCGAAGAAGAAATAGAAGCTAATAAATAGCTTCTATTTTTCAGAGCGTTGACAAAGTCAATTGCTCTTTTCTTTTTAAAAAATATATTATATAATTTATTTGTAAGGTTG
>CANQOH010000026.1 GCA_947625425.1 uncultured Bacilli bacterium | reverse complement strand
CTAGTCGTCTAGATTTAAAAAGCGAAGCTTCTATCCGTTATGGTAAAGGCTTATCATACGAATATACTGATGCTGCTCTAGATCGTGCTTGCTACTTACTAGAAAAATATGCTAATGCTACTGTCTTAAGTGGTCGTGCTATTCATGATAAAGTAGATAAAACTGAAAAAGTAGTTAAATTTAAAACTAAAGAAGTATCTACTTTACTAGGTTTAGAATTAACTGATACTGATGTTGAAACTGAACTTAATCGTTTAGGTTTCCCATATAAATTAACTAAAGATACATTTACAGTTACTATTCCAAGAAGAAGACTAGATATCGATCCAAATGTTAATGATATCGCTGAAGAAATTGGTCGTTTATATGGTTATGAAAACTTAGTATCTACTCTACCTTTAGTACCTACAAGAAAAGGTGTCTATGTTGGTGATGTTAAAATAAGAAAAGAAACATCAAAAAGATTAAGAACTTTAGGTATTAACGAAACTAAAACTTATACTTTAACTTCTCCCGATATGGCTAGCCATTTCAACTATGAAAACAAAGAAAATATCGTTTTACCAAATCCAATGAGTATTGATAAATCAGTTATTCGTAAAACATTATTACCTTCATTACTAAATGTTTATGATTATAATAAAGCTCGTCATGTTAAAGATATTATGTTATATGAAATAGCTAAAACATATGATATAAATTACAATGAAGATACTAAAGTAGCCATCTTAATGAAAGGTAATTACTTAACTAATGAATGGCAACATAATATTATAAAATGTGATTTCTATTGCTTAAAAGGCGTTGTTGAAAACTTACTTAACTATTTAGGATTTAAAAATAGATACACCTTTGAAGCCGTTAATGATGTAACTGATCTTCATCCTGGTATCGCTGCTAAAGTATTAGTCGATCGTGATGAAATAGGTATTATCGGTCGTGTTCATCCAAACTATAAGAAAGATGAAATATATGTTGCAGAGTTATCTCTAACAGCTCTATATAATAAAACAATCAAACCTATCAAATATAAAGAAGCTTCTAAATATCCAGAAATAGTTAAAGATGTTGCATTCGTTGTTGATAACAATATCTTAAGTGAAGATATTAAAGCAGTAATTAAAAAAGCTGGTGGTCGTTTACTAGATACTATTGAAGTCTTCGATTTATATGAAAACATTGAAGAAGGTAAAAAATCAATAGCTTATAAATTAACCTTCAAAGATAATACTAAGACTTTATTAGATGATGAAGTAATGGAAATCTTCAACAAGATAATCAGTGAAGTCGAAACCAAAATGAATGCTAAATTAAGAAACTAGAAGAGTTTAAAACACTCTTCTTTTTATATGAAATAGTATAGTTATCGACCAATTTTACATATAAAGCATTAAAAAGTGGTCGATAACTTGCTTTTTTTAACAAAAAATAATATAATTTTAATAGGTGATAACATGGAAAAAATATATAAAAGGGAAGGTTATCTAAATAAATTAAGAGGTTTTTATAATGATTCAATGATTAAAGTTATTACTGGAATACGTAGATGTGGTAAATCATTTTTACTAAAAAGTATAATTGAAGAATTAAAGGAACAAGGCATAGATGAGAAAAATATAATATACATTGAGTTAGATAAAAAAGAATACAAAAGTATTAAAACACCCGAGCAATTAGAAAAAACTATTGATTCTCTTGTTAAAAACAATAATGAATTTAAATATCTATTTATCGATGAAGTTCAAAATGTTACAGGCTTTGAACCGATTATTAATGCCTATAGAGAAGAAGGAGATTATTCGATCTTTTTAACCGGATCAAATTCATATTTACTATCAGGTGAATTAATTACTAAACTTACAGGTCGATATATTGAAGTAGAAATGTTACCACTTAACTTCTATGAATATGTTGATATGAAAAAATTCTTAGGCCAAAATATTAATCCTAATATATATAATGAATTTGAAGAATTCATAAGAAATGGTGGTTTTCCAGGGTCATTAAACTATGAACGATATGAAGATAAATTATTATATACTCAAAGTGTCATTAACCAGATTTTTGATAAAGACATTAAACCTCATAAAAAAATAAAAGATCAAGAACTATTTGAAGTTATTCAAAAATTTGTTATTAATAATTTCGGTTCTATAATTTCAATTGGTAGTATATATGATTATTTAAACAAAGATCAGAAAATAAATGTTGATCGTAGAACAATAAAAAACTACATTGAAGTTTTAGAAAATGCTAAAGTACTATATGCCTGCGACTTATTTGATATAAAATCTAAAAAAGTTTTAGATGGTGAAAAGAAGTATTACCTAGCTGATTTAAGCATTTACTTTGCTCTTAATACTGATAATCGAATAAACTACGGACCAGTTCTTGAAAATACATTATATTCATACCTAAAAAGTAAAGATTATAGTTTAAGTGTTGGTAAGATAGGTAACTTAGAATGTGATTTCATCGCTCGTCGTGGCACAGACGAATACTTCTATCTTCAAATTTCAAAAAATATCGATGATAATGAAACAGCTAAAAGAGAATATAAACCATTTTATGAAATTAAAGATTTATACCCTCGATACTTATTCGTATTAGATTTAATTCTGCAAAAAAATATTGACGGTATAAAAAATATTAATATAGTTGATTTTATTTATAACAAAGAAGATTTATAAAATATTTCTTCTTTTTATATGAAAAAATAGCGGTTATCGACCAATTTTACATATAAAATATCAAAAATTGGTCGATAACTCACTAATTTTAGAAAAAATTTTACAATAATATTATATAAAATGAAATTAAGTGTTAAATAATCCCAATAATCCATAAATAAACTTGTCTTTTACCCAAAAATGTGGTATTGTTTTCCTTGGATTTTGTAAAAGAAGTGGGGAAGTTATATGGATAAAATTATTAATATAGCGGTAGTGGCACACGTTGATGCTGGTAAAAGTACACTAGTTGATGCTTTACTTAACCAAAATGGTGTTTTTAGAGAAAATGAAGAAGTAGTCGACTGTGTTATGGATAGTAATGATATTGAAAGAGAAAGAGGTATTACTATCTATTCTAAAAACTGTGCTATTAGATATAAAGATTATAAGATTAATATTGTCGATACACCAGGACATGCTGATTTCTCATCAGAAGTAGAACGTATCATGAAAACAGTTGATACAGTTATCTTACTTGTTGATGCAGCTGAAGGACCAATGCCTCAAACAAGATTTGTTTTAAAGAAAGCTTTAGAACAGAACTTAAGACCAATACTATTTATTAATAAAATAGATAAAAAAGATGCTCGTCCACAAGCTGTTGTTGATATGACATTTGATCTATTTATGGAGTTAAATGCTACTGATGAGCAATTAGATTTTCCAATTGTCTATGGTACAGCCAGAGAAGGTATTGCAGAGTTGTCTTTAGATGAACAAGGAACAGATATCTCTCCGTTACTAGATGTTGTTTTAAAACAATGCAAACCATATGAAGGAAATGAAAATGATCCATTACAATTACAGGTAAGTTCTCTAGATTATGATTCATTCATTGGTCGTCTAGGAATCGGTCGTGTAACAAGAGGTAAAATAAAAAATGGACAGACTGTTGCTTTAGCTCGTAACGATGGTTCTATCTCATCATTTAGAATATCTAAATTATTTGTTGAAGAAGGAATTAAAAGAGTTGAAAAAGATGAAGCTTTCTATGGGGATATCGTAACATTCGCTGGATGTCCAGATATTTCTATTGGTGATACAGTTTGTGATAAAGACCATATTGATCCTATGGAACCAATAGTTATTGAAAAACCAACTTTAAGTATGGATTTCTTAGTTAACTCAAGTCCATTTGCTGGTAAAGATAAAGCTAGTAAATTCTTAACTAATCGTCATATTAAAGAAAGACTAGATAAAGAACTAGAAACTAACGTTGGTTTAGAAGTAGAAGAATTACCAGATTCTGATGGTTATAAAGTATCAGGTCGTGGTGAATTACACTTATCTATCTTACTAGAAAATATGCGTCGTGAAGGTTATGAACTAAGTGTTTCAAAACCAGAAGTATTATATAAAGAAATAGATGGTCATAAATGTGAACCATTTGAAAAAGTTATTGTTAACTGTCCATCTGAATATTCAGGTACGATAATTAATGATTTACAAGAAAGAAAAGCTACTTTAGAAGTTGTTAATAATGATGAAAATGATTATGTTCATCTAGAATTTAGTGCTCCAACTCGTGGCTTAATTGGTTATCGTAGTGCTTTCATTACTAATACTAAAGGTGAAGGTGTTATGATTCGTAGCTTTGATGAATATAAACCTTATGTTGGTGAAATAAATGGTCGTAAAAATGGTGTTCTAGTTTCAATGGAAAATGGTAAGACATTAGGTTTCTCTCTATTTAACTTACAAGATAGAGGCACATTAATCGTTGGGCCTGCTGAAGAAGTATATGTTGGTATGATCGTTGGTATTAACAATCGTGATAACGACTTAAATGTTAATCCTTGTAAAAATAAACAACTTACTAATACCAGAGCCTCTGGTAGTGATGAAGCTATTGCTTTAATTAGACCTAAAACCTTTACTTTAGAAGAAGCTTTAGAATTCATTGCTGATGATGAATATGTTGAAGTAACACCAAGTGCTATTAGATTAAGAAAAAAAGTCCTAGATCCAGATGAAAGATTTAGATTAAACAGAAAATAGAAATATTTTCTGTTTTCTATTGTCTTAATATATAAAAAAAGTTATAATAAACGCTAAAAGTTGGTGAAAAATATGATAACAATTGGTGAATTAACATCTGAAGATGTTCAAAAATATCAACCTATCTTTCAAGCTTGTTATGAATTATTTCATAGCATTAATGGTGTATATTATAAAATTGAAATAGATGGCGAAGAAAAGATTCTTCATCGTGTTGAAAACTTATTTACTATCTTTGAACTAGAAGATAAAGTTGTCGGCTATCAAATGTTTACTATTGATGATGATTACCAAGTAGCAGATATAGCATTTGATGATTATGAAATGCATTCTCAAGATAATCGTAAAGTCTTCCAAAGACGTGATGATAATTTAACTGAATGCTTAGATTTTTTTGCAAGACCAAATGGTCCAGATGATGAAGGTTATAATGGCTTAATTAGTTATGTTCAATATAATCCCAATAATGACATGCGTTCTATAATTATGTATCAACAAAATATCTATCCTAATCAAAATAGAATATATGATTTTCATACCAGAGTACCATTTCAAATAAAAATTGAAAAACATGTTTTATTAAGAGACAAAGGCATTAAATTACCATTTTGTTCTCATACTTATATAAAAAGAACTTTTGATTATCGTGATGAACCAACATATTATACTTTAGCTACTATGAAAGACTTTGGCATTGGAGCTACTATTGGTCAAGATGTTGTTAGTCTACAAGGAAGTATGGACATAACTAGATATTATCCTGAACTTTTTATTACCAAAAACTATCACGCTATATCTTTATTCCCATTCTGTAGTCAATATAAAATTGAAGAAATAAATACTTATTTAGAATCTTTAGGTTTTAATACATCTATACCTAGAATTCTAATGGATTATCATAATCATGAATTACCAGAAGTAAAAAAATATCAAGAACTAGCTGATTTAATGAAAGAAGTCGAAGAAACTAAAGACTACACAGATGGACAACCAGTAGTTTTAAAATACACAATGAATGGAGACGAAATACGAGATGGCGAAAATAATTAGATGTACAGATGAAGTAATAGATAAAATACCTAATATAATGGGTCATGTTTATGAATACTTTGGTGAAAAAGAATTAATAATCTATGCTGTTCTAGACGATAAAGATCTTAGTTTTATTGTTTGTGATCATTATAATTGTCTATATATCAAGAGTTCTTATAATAACTACGAAATAATTCCTTTTCAATTAAAAGAAGATAAAAGTCTTGGCATGATTAAATTAGGTCCTAATCGCTTCTATTATAGTGATGAAGGAATAACATATATGATAGATGAATCTAAAAAAGAACATACAATAGGAGCTAAACAATTTACAAGAGAAGATTCAGATGGCTATGATGGCTATGTCTATTATGTTCAATATAATCCAGATAATGATACTATGTGCGATATAAGATATCAACAAATGTATCGTTTAGTTGATGGTCAACCTCATATATATGACTTTCATACTAAGAAAAAAGATGTTATAGCTATTGATGAACAATATAGTAAAAAAGGTGCTGATAAACAAGGAATTCTTCCACGTATTTCTAAATACTATACTAAATATGAATTTAATCAAGATGAACTAGGTTATACAATCTCAGCTATTAAAGATTATGGTTTAATGAATGTAATTTTAAATGGTGCTTATAATTTACAAAAGACTGATCGAGTAGTTCGTTATGTTAAAACTTTATTTGTTAATAAAGATGGTAATTATGCTGACTTCTGGCCATTCTCAAGACAAATAACTCCTGAGGACTTAGATGAGATAATTAAAAGCTATGGCTTTGAAACAAATATTCCACCAGCATACTTAGATTTTTATAATGGTAATATTCCTGTTGTTAGAGAATTACAATCATTAATAAGCGAAATTATTGAACTAGAACATAGTGAAGATAACCGTAAATGCTTAAGAATGCAACTAGTCCCAGAAGAAGTCGAAGAAGTGCCTGAAGAACATTGATTTTTTAAGAAAACATGTTATACTTAAATAATAAAAAAAGAGGAGTGAAACTATGCGTGAATTTACAGAACAAGAATTAGTAAGAAGAGAAAAAGCTGAAAAATTAAAAGAGCTTGGTCTTGACCCATATGGTCATAGATTTGAAAGGGATGCTTTTGCTAGTGAACTAAAAGAAAAATATGCTGATGTTGAACACGATGCTTTTGAAAATATGGAAGATACAGCAACAGTAGCAGGAAGAATAATGTTCATTAGAAAAATGGGTAAAGCATCATTCTTTACTATAAAAGATAAAACCGGTTCTATCCAAATATACATTTCAATTAATGATGTAGGTGAAGATTCATACAATTTATTTAAAAGTGCTGATATCGGTGATATCGTCGGTGTTCATGGTAAAGTAATGAAGACCAAGACTGGTGAGTTAACAATAAAATGTTTAGAATATACTCATTTAGTTAAAGCTTTAAAACCATTACCAGAAAAATTCCATGGTTTAACAGATATCGAAGAAAGATATAGAAGACGTTATGTTGATTTAATCATGAATGATGATTCTAAAAGAGTTGCTTTCTTAAGGCCTAAAATAATTAGATGTATCCAAAACTTTATGGATAATCAAGGTTTTACTGAAGTAGAAACTCCTATTCTTTCTACATTATTAACTGGAGCTAGTGCTCGTCCATTTATAACTCATCACAATACACAAGACCTAGATATGTACTTACGTATCGCTCTAGAATTACCATTAAAGAGATTATTAGTTGGTGGTATGGAAGCTGTTTATGAAATCGGAAGAGTATTCAGAAATGAAGGAATGGATCCAAAACATAATCCAGAATTTACTTTAATGGAAGCTTACTTAGCTTATAGTGACCTAGAAGGTATGATGGATTTAACAGAAAATATGTATCAAACTATCGCTCGAGATGTCATTGGTAAAATGAACTATCAATTTAGTGGTTATGATATAAATCTAGAAGGACCATGGAAGAGAATAAGTATGGTCGATGCTATAAAAGAACAAACTGGTATTGATTTCAAAAAAGAAATGACTGTTGAAGAAGCTTTAAAATTAGCTGAAGATCATCATATTGAAGTTCAAGAACATGAACATACAGTAGGTCATATCATTAATTTATTCTTTGAAAAATATGTTGAAGAAACATTAATTCAACCTACATTCTTATATGGTCATCCAGTCGAAATAAGTCCATTAACTAAGAAAAATCCTGAAGATCCAAGATTTGTTGATCGTTTCGAATTATTTATTGCTGGCAAAGAATTTGCTAATGCTTATACCGAATTAAATGATCCTATTGATCAATTAGAAAGATTCGAAGAACAATTAAAAGAAAAAGATTTAGGTAATGAAGAAGCTAACGATATCGATATGGATTTCGTTGAAGCTCTAGAATATGGAATGCCACCAGCAGGTGGAATTGGTTATGGAATAGATAGATTATGTATGTTATTCTTAGAACAAGAATCAATTAGAGATGTTCTATTATTCCCAACTATGAAAGATAGATCAAAAGATAAAGAGTAATCTTTATCTTTTTTTAATTACTTAATGATTTTGTGATATAATTTTTTTATGGGAGGTTTCGATTATGAAGAAAAAAAGTGATAAGATAATTATTGTTTGTATAGCAATTCTATTCATTGCTGTTTTATCTTGGTTTGTATCTGGAGGATACTATAGTTCTGGTGTCTTTACTGACCAAGGTAAATTAAGAGCAGGTATTTTTGATATTATTTATGCTATATTCTTTACCTTTACTAATCAAGCAGTTATGATAAATGTTTCATATCTTCTAGCTATTGGTGGTTGTTATGGCATTTTAACTCAAACAAAAGCCTATCGTAAGATAGTCGATAAAACAGCTGAATTAATCAAAGGCAAAGAAGCTATAGCTATGTTAGTTACGACCTTATTAATGGGTATTTATACTTCCATAAGTAGTCAAATACTAATCTTATTCTGTATAATTCCATTTATTATGTCAGTCTTCTTGCGTAATGGTTGTAAAAAACTAACCGCTATAAGTGCCGCTTTTGGTGGCCTATTTATTGGTAACATAGGTCAAACTGTTGGTACATTTGGTATGGATAGTTTAAATAGCATCTTAGATAATTTTCCAACACCAGTACCACTAGATCTTCCTCTAAGGATTGTTATCTTTGTTGCTGCTTATATTTTATTTAACCTATTTGCTATTCTTTATATGAATAAATTTAAAAAATCAGCAGATGGTGGTAAATATGATTTGTTCTGTCCAGAAGAACTAGATGAAAGTAAATTAACTAAGAGAAAGAAAGTTAAAGTATGGCCTTATATTGTCTTATTCGTAATAACAGTTATAATTACCTGCTTAGCTTATATTGATTGGAAAGAAAGCTTTAATATTACATTCTTCTCTGAACTACAAAATCAATTTAAGAATTTTGCCTCAATAGATGGTGTACCAATTTTCTCTACAATCTTAGGCGCAACTCTCCAAGGATTTGGTGAAAATACTGAACTAGTTTATGCTGTTTTTGTTTTCCTAGTTATGACTATAATCTTTGCTTTAACTAGTAAAATGTCTTTAGATAACTTAATCAGAAACTTTGGCTTAGGTCTTAAAAAGATGTCTAAAGTAGCATTTATTTATGGCTTTGCTTTTGTTATAGTTATAATGATTGGTCGTTATTATTGGCCTATTACCTTTATTAATGCTTTATTTGGTGAAGGAGCATTTAATATCTTTGCTTTAACCTTTATTGCTATGATAGCCTTTACCTTCTGTGTTGATTACTCTACATTTGGTAATGCCTTTGGTTTATATCTAGCTATAACATATATGGATGACATTGCTTCAGCAACTCTTATTTGGCATTTAGGTGCTGCTATTGCTGCTGTCTTTGTTCCAACAAGTTTCTTATTATTAACTGCTTTAACTTATGCTGATATACCTTATGTTAAATGGTTACAATATATTTGGAAATTTGTCTTATCATTCATCATCGTAGTATTTATCATCTTAGCAGTTGCATTATTAATGTAAAAAAGAAGTTTATACTTCTTTTTTTTAATTGTCTACATATAATTTATTAGGTGACAATAATGAAAGAACTATTTGATTTAGCTGAAACAGAAATGATTACTTTAAAACAACCATATGTTGGTACAGAACATTTTTTACTAGCTTACTTAAAAAAATATCCTAATAAAATAATCTCCTATGATACATTTAGAAAATATATTATTGAAATAATTGGTTCATCATACAAAGAAAGCTCTCATATTTTATATACACCAATCTTAAGACAAATAAAAAATAATAAGAAATCTCCTAAAAAAAGTATTCTAGATATTTTAAGTAATGAAGATAGTATTGCTTATAATATTCTTCTCAGTAAAAAGATAAATATTGAAGAGCTATATAACGAAATAAATACTAATAGTTAGTATTTTTTTCTTTTATTAAATGTGATAAAATATAAGCACTAATATTTATGAAAGGTGGAAATGTTATGAAGATTTATAATTCTCTAACAGACAAAGTAGAAGAATTTATACCAATTAAAGAAGGTAAGGTTACGATGTATGTCTGTGGACCTACTGTTTATAACTATGTTCATATTGGTAATATGCGTCCAGTTATGACTTTTGATATGGTATATAATTATTTCAAATATTTAGGTTACGAAGTAACTTATGCTTCAAATTTTACTGATGTTAATCCTAAAATAATCAGTGCAGCTAAAGAACTAGGTATTACCGAAAGAGAAGTAGCTGATAAATTCATTAAAGCATATCTAAATGATTTGGAGTCTTATAACTGTTACTATTGATTATCGTCCACGTGTCATAGAACATATGGATCATATATTTGATTTTATTACTAAATTAATTGAAAAAGATATGGCCTATGTCGTCGATGGCGATGTTTATTTTAGAGTAAATAAAATAAAAGATTATGGTATTTTATCTAATCAAGATAAAGATGAGTTAATATCTGGAGCTCGTGTAGAAATAGATGAGAAGAAAGAAAGTCCTTTAGATTTTGCCTTATGGCGTAAAACTACTGAAGGTGAACAATTTGATTCACCTTGGGGTAAAGGAATCCCAGGTTGGCATACTGAATGTGTTGTTATGATTAATAGTCTATTTGGGGAAAAAATAGATATCCATGGTGGTGGAGTAGACTTAAAATTTCCTCATCATGAAAATGAAATAGCTCAAAGTATGGCTTTGAATAATAATCATCTTGCTAACTATTGGATGCACAATGGTCATATTAATTTAGATGGTGAAAAAATGAGTAAATCTTTAGGTAACTTTATTTTAGCTAAAGACTTTATAAAAGAACATAGCGCAAATGCTATTAAAATAGCTTTATTTAAAACTCACTATCGTCTACCATTAAACTTCACTGATGATCTATTTAATGAAGCTAATATCATTGATAAAAAAATATCTGATGTTTTAAAACAAGCTAATCTAAAAATTCAAACTGAAAATATTGAAGTAGGTAAGATAACTAAAGATGAAAAAATTAATGAAATAATGGATTATGATTTTAATACTCCAAACTTAATAACTTATTTAACTGACTTAGTCAAAGAATTAAATAATGCTTTAAGAAATAGTGGAGATATTGCTTCTGCTTATGATAAAATTAATTTAATAAATCATATCTTAGGTCTTAAATATGATTTACCAGTTCTATCAGAAGAAGATATCGAATTATATAATAAATGGAATGAATATCGTCAAAATAAAGATTTCGAAAATGCTGATAAATTAAGAACTGAATTAGTTGAAAAGAATATCATTTAGAGGTGATTTAATGGAGAACATAATTTTATTTTTATTAGCTTTAATACTTCCTGTCATAGCTAGTATTAATATAAATATGACTTATAAAAAGTATAAGAAAGTAAATAATAGTAAAAAATTAACTGGTTTTGATGTTGCTAGAAAAATCTTAGATGAAAATGGTCTAAATAATATGTATATTGTTGAAGTTAGAGGTAATCTAACAGATCACTATGATCCAAGACAAAAAGTTGTTAGGCTTTCTAGTGAAATATTTCATGGTGAAACAATAGCCGCTGCTGCTGTTGCTGCTCATGAATGTGGTCATGCTATCCAAGATAAAGAAGGATATACATGGATGAAAATCAGATCTGCTATTTATCCAATCGTTAATTTTGGGACATCAATTGCTTACATCCTATTCTTTATCAGTATTCTTTTACAAATTGCTGATTTATTATTACTTGGTATTGCTATAATTATTTTAGGTCTAGTATTCCAAATAGTAACTCTACCAGTTGAATTTGATGCTAGTAATCGTGCTTTAAAACTTCTAGAAAAATATAAACTAGTTACTAAAGAAGAACATGAAGGTAGTAAAAAAGTCTTATCAGCTGCTGCTATGACATATGTTGCTGCTGTCTTATCTTCATTATTAGATTTAATAAGATTATTAAATGCTTATAATGATCGTAACTAAAAAATTGTAAAGATAAATATATGTATATTTATCTTTTTTCTTTAAATGATATATATAAATGATATAATTAATTAAGAGGTGCTAGTATGAATATAATAGATAAAAAGAAACCAGAACAAACACCAAACTATTTCTATGGTGTCGATGTTAATGACAAAGAAGCGGTTAGAAAAGAGTATGAACGATTAAGACAAAAACATCGTAATATAACAATATTTGTTATCATTGTTTTAGCTTGTTTAAGTATTGTTATTGGTGATTTCGTTCGTGTAACTAAACTAGGTGGTAAACCAATCTTTGCCACTAGTAAAAAAGTTGAAAGAGGTACTTTATTTAGTGGCTTAGGTTATAAAGTATTATACTGTAACAATGGTCAAAGATATGTTGGTTCTGTCTTATATAAAACATGTGATGAATTTGATGAAAAAACCTTCTCTAATGTTCTATATGAAAAATTAATTGAATATTCATCAGCCAATAAAACTTTAAATCGTGACAAATTAAAAGACTTTAGTATCGAAGACGTAATGTATGATGAAGAAAATGATCAAGATGGTTCAGATTACTTAGCTACTATATCATTCTCTTGTGTCGATGGTAATAATAAATGTTTTAAAACAACTAAAGAATTTAATGATCCATTTAATATAAAACTATATGTTAGATTTGATAAATTTAATGAAATATATTCTGTTATTCCATTTAAAAATTCTGGTTCATACTATGAACAAGTAATAGAGGAATTAACACCTAAAGTTCAAGCTTACTTAAAGGAAAATAATTTACTTACAGAAGATAATTTAAAAAAAATGAATATTAAACTAATGGAAACACATGGTAAATATAAATTTAGGGGCGAAACATATGCTGATAGTTATTTAGTTGAAATAAACTATTCATGTCTAGATAATTCTAATACTTGTATTGTTGCTAATGGGGATGAAGACCTACAAGGTGATTTTGCTAACTTATCATTTTATATGTCCATGTTCTTAGATGAAGAAAATAACATCTCTTTAATGGGACCAAGAGAATATTTCGAATTATAATAATACATTCACAGAAAGGGATGAACTCATGCAATTTGTTACTGACTTATCCAAAAAAGAATATACTGCCTTTTTTAATAAATTCCCATATAGTCACTTTTTACAATCTTATGCTTGGGGTGAAACTAATAAAGAAACTAGAGGTAAAACACCTTGTTATGTTGGATTAAAAGATGATAAAAATAAACTAGTAGCTGCCGCTTTATTATTAAAAAAAGAAATGCCTTTAGGTTTATGTTACTACTATTGTCCTCGTGGTTATTTGATTGATTTTAAAGATACCAAACTAGTTAAAACTTTTACTGATGAAATCCGTAATTATTTAAAAGAAAATAATGCCATATATCTAAAAATAAATCCTGAAATAATGTATCAAGAAATAGATGATAATGGTAATCCTATTCCTAATGGAAAAAATAATCTTGATATCTTTAATAATCTAATTAGTTTAGGTTATAAACATAAAGGATTTGTTAAACTATATGAAAATAATGAACCAAGATATACTTTTAGAAGATATTTTGCCAAATATAATAGTATGGAAGAAATAGATCAAAGTATCTCTAAAACTTTTATGAAAACTGTTCGTCGTAGTTATACTTATGACTTAAAAGTTAATTGTGATGCTAATGTAGATGAATTCTTTGAATTAAATAAATCTAATGCTGCTAAAGATAACTTTGTTCAATACTCAGATAAATTCTATCGAACCCTATATAAATATGGTCATAAAGAAGGTAATGTTTTAGTCTTTGAAATATCTGTTAATGCTAAAAAACTATATAAAGAAACAAAAGAAGCTTTTAATAAAATGAATGATGATTTTGCTAATGATCGTATTAATAAAAAACAAATGGCTGATGCTTTAAATAAAAAGAATCGTATAGAAAAAGAAGTCGAAATGTTTGAACCATATAAAAATGAAGATAATGTCGTTATCTGTTCTATGATTAATGGTATAGCAAATGACCAAATGTGGACTATGTATATAGGTAATAATAAACTAGGCGAAGATTTATTTGCTGTAAATCGTGTTTATTATGAAACAATTAAATATTGTTTTGAACATAAATATCGTTTCTTAGATTTATATGGTACAATTGGAAATCCTAATGTTAAATTTAAAAACTTAGGTGGTCTTCATGACTATAAAAAGAAATTTGGTGATACCTATATTGAATTCATAGGTGAATTTGATTTAGTTAATAAACCATTATGGTATACTATCTTACCAGTTCTTTTAAAAATATATCGTAAAATAAAAAGATAGAATAGGTGATAATATGAAATTTTGTGAGCTTAATGATATCGAATTTATGTCTTTTGTTAACTCTCGTCCTGAAAAGAATTTCTTTCAAACAACAATGATGAAAGAAAAAATTGAAAAAGATGGCCTTAAAGTATATTTAGTCGGTGTTAAAAAAGATAATCAAGTAGTAGCAGCTTCCCTTATAGCTGAAACCGGTCATACCTTTATGGGTAAAAAGACATATGAAGCTTATAAAGGCTTTATCCTTGATTATAATGATAATGAACTAGTAAAATATATGACTGAACAAGTAAGTGATTTCTTAAAAGCTAAAAATGCCTTAAGATTAATAATTGATCCATATATTCCCAATGTTTCTCGTGATGCCGACGCTAATATCGTTGAAGGCGTTGATAATCGTGGAATTGTTAACAACTTAAAAGCCCTTGGTTATAAAGAAAATCCTAATGGAGCTCAAGTAAAATGGTGTTATTGTTTAGATATTAATGGTAAAACCCCAGATGAACTATTTAAAGAAATGAAAAATAATACACGAAACTATATCAATCGTACTATCTCTAAATATCAACTAGAACTAAAAGCCTTAAAAAGAAATGAACTAGATGAATTTAAACAAGTAACAAGTGACACTTGTGAAAGAAGAGATTTCGCTGATAAAACACTTAAATACTATGAAGAAATGTATGATTGCTTTAAAGATGATGTAACATTCCAAATATGTTCATTAAACTGTGATACATATATTAATGTCTTAGAAGAAGAAAATAAAACTTTTGAAGATAAAATAACTAATTTATCAGATTCTTCATCAAATAAAAAGAAAAAAGAAGAGATGAAGAAAAACTTAGAAGCTAATCTTAAAAAGATTGAAGAAACTAAAAAACTAAAAAAAGAAAAAGGCAATATCATCCCATTATCAGCAGCTATGTTTATGCTGTATGGTGATGAAATAGTATATTTATTTAGTGGTTCATATGCAGAATATATGAGCTTCTGTGGTCAATATCGTCTTCAATGGGAAATAATTAAGTATGCTGCTGAACATAAATATCAAAGATATAATTTTTATGGTATTAAAGATGTCTTTGATAAAAATGGTAAAGACTATGGTGTTTATGAATTTAAAAAAGGTTTTGGTGGTTATGTTCTAGAACTAGTAGGTTCTTTTGAACTAAGTCTAAGTTTCCAAGATAAAATCTATCATCTTTTAAGAAAAGTAAAGAGGTTAGTGAAAAGATAATGCACATAACTCATCCTTTAGATCCTATTTATAATAGTGAATCAAAAGTCTTAATCTTAGGAACAATGCCTTCTATTAAATCAAGAGAAGTATCATTTTATTATGGTCATCCCCAAAATAGATTTTGGCAAGTCTTATCATTAGTATTTAATGAACAAATAGATAATACAAACGAATCTCGTCAAACATTTCTTTTAAATCATCAAATTGCTTTATATGATGTTTTAAAAAGTTGTGATATTAAAGCTTCTAGTGATAGTTCTATTAAAAATCCAGTTCCTAATGATTTCACAGAAATTATAAATAGTTCTAAAATTAATACCATATTTACGACTGGTAAAAAAGCTTATGATTTATATAACAAATATTGTTATCCTAAAACTAATATCAAAGCTATTCTTTTACCGAGTCCATCACCTGCTAATTGTAAATTTAGCTTAGAAGAATTATCCACATACTATAAAATAATTAAAGAAGTTATAAACAACTAAAAAAGTTACATTAATTTGTAACCTTTTTATTCACTCTTCATTTCAAATAAGATATCTCTTAATTCCATAGCTCTTTCAAAGTCTAATTGTTTAGCTGCTTCCTTCATCTCTTCTTCAATCTTAATTAGTAATGCTTCTTTATCTTTCTTACTCATCTTAGGTTTATCCTTCTTACCAGTTGTATCTTCAACCACATTACTAACAACTTCTCTGATTTCTTTAATAATTGTCTTTGGTACAATACCATGTTCTTTATTATATTCTTCTTGTATCTTACGACGACGAGCAGTTTCTGTAATTGCTTCTTCCATCGCTTCACTAATAATATCGCCATACATAATTACATGGCCATTTTCATTTCTGGCACATCTACCAATTGTTTGGATTAAACTACGACTACTTCTTAAGAAACCTTGTTTATCAGCATCCATAATACATATTAAACTAACTTCTGGTATATCAATACCTTCTCTAAGTAAGTTAATACCTACTACAACATCATATTTACCCATTCTTAATTCTTGAATAATCTTAAGTCTTTCTAAAGTCTTAACTTCATTATGTAGATAAGCTACCTTTATACCAACATCTTTTAAGTAATTAGTTAATTCTTCAGCCATTCTAATTGTTAATGTTGTAATTAAGACTCTTTCATTCTTTTCTTTTCTAATATTAATTTGTTCAATAATATCATCTATTTGTCCTTCAGTCGGTTTAACTTCTATTGTTGGATCAAGTAAACCTGTTGGTCTTATTATCTGTTCAACATATTGTTGATTAGTCTTCTCTAACTCATAATCACCAGGTGTTGCTGATATATAAATAGCTTGATTTATCTTACTTTCAAACTCATCATACTTTAAAGGACGATTATCTAAAGCACTAGGTAATCTAAAGCCATAATCAACTAATGTTTGTTTACGCATTCTATCTCCATTATACATACCTCTTACCTGTGGTAATGTAACATGTGATTCATCAACAACTAATAAAAAGTCATCAGGGAAGAAATCAATTAAACAAGATGGTGTTTCACCTTCACCTCTTAAAGCTAAATGTCTTGAATAGTTTTCAACACCACTACAAAAACCTGTTTCTTTAAGCATTTCTAAATCATAATTTGTTCTTTCTTTTAATCGTTGTTCTTCAATTAACTTATTATTGTTATGTAAAACTTCTAATCGATCTTTAAGTTCAGCTTCAATACGTCTTATTGCTTCTTGCATTTTCTCTGGCCCAGTTACAAAGTGTGAAGCCGGGAAGATACTAATTGTTTTCTTATTGGCGATAACAACTCCCGTTAAAGGATCAAATGTTGTAATACGATCAACTTCATCCCCAAATAATTCAATCTTTATTCCATGTGATTTTTCATTAACCGGTATTATATCGATTGAATCTCCACGTACTCTAAAAGTACCTCTATGAAAATCCAAATCACTTCTTTCATAAGTCATATCAATTAATTTATTAATAATATCATTTCTCTTTATCGTATCGCCAACATTTAAAGTAAGCATCATCTTTTCATATTCTTCTTTTTCACCAATACCATATATACAAGATACTGAAGCAACAACTATTACATCACGATTATTAATTAAAGCACTAGTAGCTCCATG
>CANQOH010000025.1 GCA_947625425.1 uncultured Bacilli bacterium | reverse complement strand
GCTATTGATTTAAAAGATATGAGTAAAGAAGCTTTAAGAGATAGTTTTATTGAATTTAGTAATTATGAATGTAAATTTAGAGATTGTATGCATCATAAAGAAGTAGGATGTAAGGTAAAGGAAGCTTTAGAGAATAAAAAAATATTACAATCAAGATATGATAATTATTTATTGTTTTTGAAAGGGTTGGAGAAATGAAAGTAGCAGTATCTTTTTTATCACTTAAAGATGATTTAGAAACAACAATTAAGAAGATAGATGAATCTAGTGCTGACTATATTCATGTTGATATGATGGATGGAGTATTTGTTCCTAATACAACTTATTCAGTAAGTGATATAAAGAAAATATTTAAAGATGTTAATAAAAAGTTAGATGTTCACTTAATGTGTTGTTCACCTAATAAATATGTTAGAGAACTTGCTAAAGTACCTAATGTTGAATATTTTATTATTCATTATGAATCACATCGTCGTCCAATTGATGTTATTAATATGGTTAAACATACTTCGATGAAAGTAGGTATTGCGATTAATCCTGAAACAAAAGTAAGTCATATTGTTCCTTTATTAAAATCAGTAGATCAAGTCTTAGTAATGAGTGTTAAACCTGGTAAGGGTGGTCAAGAATTTATGGAAGATATTCTATATAAGATTGAAACACTTAAAGATATAAGAGAAGAAAATAATTATCATTATATAATTAGTGTAGATGGTGGAATTAATGATAAGACAGCTAAGTTAGCTAAAGAAGCGGGTGCTGATATGGTAGTTAGTGGATCTTATGTAGTTAAAAATGATGATTATGAAAAACAAATAGAAAGTATAAGATAGACACGAGGAAGTGTCTTTTTTTATAAACCTCAAATAATACTTAATAATGGTTGAATTATTTACTTAAAAACGATATAATTTTATTAGTAGAATAGGAGTATTATAAAATGAAGAGAAGTAAAATATTATTTTTTATATTTGTCTTGATGTTTATGTTTGTTGGTGTTGTTGAAGCAAAAGAGAATCCTTTTGTAATAGATTGGAAAGATAATGATAAAACCATAACATATGGATTAACTGGTATGACTGATACTAATTTAGTTTATGGTGATGGTTATGTAACATTCCATATTGATATGGATAAATATAATGGTACTACAGAAACAGTTGTAAGAATGTATGACCATAATGGTAATTTAGAAAAAGAAGAAGTTTTAAATAATCAACTTGTAATTAATGCCGTTACTGATGGAGAAAATATTTATACTTTACAAGCTAATTTAAGAATGGAAAAATCTATTCTTCCAGCATCTGAACTTATGGAAGCTGATGCTTATGATGAAGAAGTTGGCTTATATATTGTTAAATATAATAGTAATCTTAAACAGAAAAGATCTTATGCTTTTACGGAAAGCGATTTTTATAATTTCCCAGGTTATTACTCTGGATATGGTAGTGAACTATATGCAATGTCAGTTGGTATTCAATTTTTAGGTAAAATATTAGGCTATAATACAATGACTGTTGTTGATGATACGATATATATTCTTGGCTATAGTTATTCAACTTTTGAGATTGATACTAATTTAACTGATCTTTCAGCTTTTGCACCTTCGCAAAATCCTGAAAGTTCTAAAGTGAAAAAATACTTCGAACAATTTTATTATACTTCTAAATTAAGCGACGATATGTTTAATGGTATTATTAGTCTTGATAGTAATGATCAAAATATAGCTTATACTAGTTTATCTTGTATTCCTGATATGGCTAGTATAGTTACTAATTTTAAAGTATTTAACATAGATGAAACTCTTTATCCATCTGATGGTGAGAAGACTTGCGATTTAGCTGGAAATATTGGTCTTACTGATGCTTATGGTAATAAGTTATGGGAAAAAGATTTAGATTACGATTTATTAGCTGTTAATGTTAAATTAATAGGTGATTATGTTGTAGCTATTGGTTTATCAGAAGATGGAACAGAAATATTAGTTTATGACTTAGAGGGTAATTTAGTTCAAACTATTACTAATGATTTAATTGGATATTCAAATATAGTTCCAAATAAAAATGGTTTTATAGTTTCTAGAAATGCTACTGATTTTAGTGATTGCTATGAAGCTGCAGAAAATGCTGAATTAGATGGAGGAATATCTGAAGGAAGTAAAGATGAATTATATGAAATATTTATGGCTGCTAAAGATTGTTATGAGTGTGCTTTAGATACAACTACAGAAGTTTATCAACTACCTTATAGTATTAATGTTTTAACTACTGGTGAAGGTGAAGTAGAAGTAGATGAAGATGCTTATGCTGGTGAAGAAGTAGAAGTTAAAGTTTCACCAAAATTTGGTTGGTTAGTTGAACAAATTGTAGTTATTGATGAAAATGGTAATGAAGTAGAAGTTAAAGATAATAAATTTGTAATGCCAGATAGTAGTATTACAATTGAAGTTACTTTTAAAAAGATAGTTGAAGCTGTAATAGAAAACCCTAATACGGCAGCAATTCCAATAACTGGATTAGGTATAATTGTAGTAGTTCTTGGAGTTATAACTTATAGAAATTATAAGAAGATTAAATTCTTGAAATAGTGTTTAGTTGAGGTAGATAGAATTATGAAAAATGTGAATAAAATATTATTAGCTTTACTATTTGTTGCTTTTGGCTTTGCTTTAAAAGTTAATGCTTCAGCTATAACAGAATATGAAAAGTTATTGGATGAAGATGATATTAAATTTTATGATAGGAATGATACAATAAACTTAAAACCAAAACGTGCTTATGAATATTATGGAACTGTTTATTATTTTATATATTTTGATAGAAATGATCAGTTGATATATGAAGCGGAATTTGCTTCTTGTGGTTTAGAAACAAGTGCAAAATACAGAATTGGTACTTATGTTAAATCTTTTATAAAAGATAATACTTTGGAAACATATATTGGTTCTGGAGCTTGTGGATATTATAATGAGTATAATAATGGCGGTAAAAAAGCTACTGTTGATGGAGAGGAATATACTATTCCAAAATTAGAGGAAGTTACTAAATGGAAACGTTTACCAGTTGATAAGTATAATGATACAAGTAGTTTAACATATCAAATTTGTCAAAGTAACGGAGTACCGGACAAGGAATTTGGTGATTTTTGCCATTTCTTATATAGATTATATTATAATTATAGAATGGAGCCTGAAAATCTTGTTTTACTAAAAGAGGTTCCAGTTGAAACTCCGGCTCCTGAACCTGAGCCAGAACCTGAACCTGAACCAGAGCCTGAACCTGAACCAGAAAAAAAACCAGAAGAACAAGTTGTTGAAAATCCAAATACAAGTTCTTTTGTATCATCAGTTATTGTTGTTTTAGCATTAATATCTGGTGCTTTGGTAATTATAATTTATGAAAAAAGAAAAAAAGGATATAAATAATGAAAAAAGTCATTAAATATATCTCTTTTTTCTTAGGGATAATTTTTGTATTATTTATTTTACAGGCTTTGGTAATTCGAATACCTAATAGATATATAGAAAATAATCTTCAAGAAACTATTGAATATTATGGTGGTAGAAAATATTATTTGATGATTAATAATGATAAAGTGAAGCAATCAAATAATAAATATCTTATTGAATCATTGATGATTGATGATAATATTGATTTATTAACACTTAATTTGATTTGGAATGCTAATAATAAGCATTATAGTTATTTTAAAGCTCAAGTCTTAATGAAGTTTTTCCTTAATATTTTTATGGGATATTCAGGAAGTCTAGAACATTGTGTTACTGATGATACTGTAATACCTAATTTTGAATATTCAAGGTATTGGCATGGATCTATTATTTATATTAAACCTTTATTAACAATTTTTAATGTAAAAGAGATAAAATTTATAAATATAATTATTATTACTTTATTAACTTTATATTTATTATATTTAATATTTAAAAAGTCAAAAGGCTTGTTAATAGCTTTTGTTGGAGGTTTAATCGCAATTAATTTTGCAATTGTTCCCTTATGTTTTGAATATTTCTTTATCTTTGTTGTTATGTTAATTTCATCAATAGTAACGATGAAAATATATAATAAAAAGAAAGAATATTTTACTTATTTGTTAATAGCTAGTGGGTTGTGTTCGTGTTTCTTTGATTTTTTAACTTGCGAAACACTAGCGTTAACAATTCCTTTGTTATTGTATGTTTATCTAAATAATAAAGAAAAGACAATAAGTACTAAAGAAAATATATTGTTTATTATAAAATCAACTTTAATATGGTTGGTATCATATGCAATGACATTTGTTGTTAAATGGATTTTATCAATAATAGTATTAGGTTTTAATCAAGTGTTTAATATTGGAAATAAAGCTAGTATTAGAATATATGATTTAGGTTATGATTATAATTTTTTTGAAGTATTGGGTGATACTATTAAAAAAATATTTTGTAATTTATTTCCATTTAATATATTAAACAAATCTAGCTTGGTAGCTTTTATTTCAGTAGGAGTTGTAATTACTTTGATTTATGTACTTTTATTGAATAAAGAGAAAAGGAAATTAATTAATTCATTGTTATTAATTAGTATGATTGGAATAGGAAGAATGCTTGTTTTGTTTGCTCATACTTATCAGCATTCATTCTTTGATTATCGTGCTTTATTACCATTAGTAATTGTAGTAATATTAATTGTTTGTGAAGGAGTAAGTTATGAAGTTAACAGTACTGATACCTTGTCTAAACGAGGAAGAAACACTGGAAAAAGTAATAAAACAGATTCAGGATTGTCTAAGAAAAGAAAAACTAAATAAAGTAGCAGAAATATTAATTAGTGATAATGGAAGTACAGATAATTCAGTTAAAATTGCTAAGAAAAATAAAGCAAGAGTAGTTGAATGTAGTGATAAAGGCTATGGTAATGCGTTACTTAATGGAATAAAGAATGCTAAAGGAGATTACATTATCATGGGTGATGCTGATATGAGTTATAACTTTTATGATATTGGTAAATTTGTAGATAAATTAGATGAAGGTTATGACTTAGTAGTTGGTAATAGATTTAAAGGTGGAATTGAAAAAGGGGCAATGTCTTTTTCACACCGTTTAGGAATTCCTTTCTTATCTGGATTTGCTAATTTCTTTTTTAAAACTCCTGTAAAAGATTTTCATTGTGGACTTAGAAGTTTTAGAAAAGATAAAATAAATGAAATAAATTTAAATTGTGGAGGTATGGAATTTGCTTCTGAAATGATATGTAAGGCTAGTCTTTATAATTTAAAAATGATTGAAATACCAACTAAATTATTTAAAGATCAAAGAAATAAAAAATCACATTTAAAGACTATTAGAGATGGTTTTAGACATGTATTTTGTATTTTAAATATTAAGTTTAAATATAATAAGAAGACACACTAGCGTGTCTTTTTTGTGTAAAGCTGTGTAATGCTTTAACAATTAATTGACATTATTTGACTGTAGACGATATAATCTTGTTAATAGAATAGAGGTTAATATATGAAAAAAAGTAAAACAATAATACTTCTACTGAGTCTTTTCTTTATGTTTATAGGTGTGGTTAGTGCTAAGGAGGATCCATTTAGTTTAGATTGGCGAGAAAAAGAATCTTTTTATGAAACTACAGATAGTCGTTATGCTGTTTTAAATCTTCGATATCGAAATGGCTATCTAGCTATTTATACCGATGAGGATGATTATTCTCATATAAGATATTACGATAACGATGGTAGTTTAATAAAAGAGAAAAAATTAAATGACAGTATATATGGAGTATTAGATGCTGTTACTAATGATGAAAATGTATTTTTATTAGTAAATAAATATGATTATGGTTATAATGATGATTATTATTATAATGGTTATTATTATGATTCAGCTCCACAAATTATTAAATTAGATGATAATTTTAATATTGAAGAAGCATATGATTTATATGATGAAACTGTTAATTACTACAACTATGATTATCCTTTTATACGTTTTGCAAATGTTGAAGCACCTTTTTATGGAATGAGTACTTTATCAATTGTTAATGATCGTTTGTATATTCTAGGAACTAATTTTGAAATTCGAAGTTTTGATTTAAATTTGGGAACAATTAAAACTGTTAAATCTGATGAAAATTCAGTAAAAAAATATTTCCCTGAGATTTATTATTTATATATGTTATCTTATGAAAGCTATCGCAATGATGATGATTATTATTTTATATCATCAGATGTTAGTGATAAAAATGTAGCTTATAGTAAAACTGTAATTAGTGATTTTGATTGGCTTGATTATTTCTTTCCTTCACCAACACCAATTTCATTAGAAGAAGAGAGTTTAGATCCTTTTAGTAATCCTCCTATTATACAAATTCAAGGTGGAACATCAACATATATTACTAGTGTTCCATCATATCCAATGGCTTATATTGGATTGTTAGATAAAGCTGGTAAGATAGAGTGGGAAGTAGAAAATAAAAATTATTATTTCTTTACTAATGTTAAACTAATTAATGAATATATTGTTGCTCAAGGTATGGGTGAATATGGCAATGATGTGGTTATTTATGATTTAGATGGTAAAGTTGTTCAAACAATAAAAAGTAAATATGATGGTTATCAATTCTTGGCTTCAACAACAAATGGTTTCTTAGTAACTGATATAGAGGCTACAAATCAATGTTATTATTATGACAATGTTTCTACACAAAATCAATTAAATGGTATTGCTACGATTAACGATGATCCTGATTATTGTAAGGTAGTATTGACAACTGAACATTATGCATTACCATATAACATTAATGTTGATTTAGATGGTGAAGCAGAAGTTAAAGCAAATGAACAATCTTTTGCTGGTAAGAAAGAAACAATTGAAGTAATACCTAAAGAAGGTTACAAAGTAGATTCTATTATAGTAACTGATGCTGAAGGTAATGTATTAGAAGTAGAAGATAATGCATTCACAATGCCAGCTAGTGATGTTAATGTAGCAATAAAGATAGTTGAGATTGAAGAAGAAATAGAGGAACCTCCAGTAATAGAGAACCCAAATACTAATGCTTTCTCAATAACTGGAATAGCTATAGTAACAGTTGGTCTTGGTATTGTAGGAATTAGATACTTCAAGAAATTAAGATTCTTAAAATAATAAGTTAAAGATTACTAGAAATAGTAATCTTTTTTATATGACAACATACTTGTAAAGTTTAACTAGGCACGTTGACATTTTTTTACAATCCAAGATATAATCTTATTATAGAATAGAGGTTTATATATGAAAAAAAGTAAAACAATAGTCTTTCTACTAAGTTTATTCTTTTTATGTATGAGTGTGGTAGAAGCAAAAGAAAATCCATTTGTGTTAGATTGGAAAAATGATGATAAAGCAACTGCATTTCAAGGAGTTGGTATCATTGATGCAAACTTAATTTATAATGATGAATATGTTAATTTTCGTGTAGATATGAATCCTTATAATGAAAAAATATCTACAGTATTAAGAAGATATGATCATAATGGAAATGTTGCAAAAGAAAAAGTATTAGATTATAAAATCGTTAAAAATGTTGTAACTGATGGTGAATACATTTATGCTGTTACATTTGATATTCGTTCATTGTATGGTGGACGTTCTGCATCAGTTTTTTCAATAGATACTGCACCTTATGTTTCTGGTGGATATAATGATACTGTAGGGTTAAGTATTGTTAAATTTAATAAAAATTTTGGAATTGAAGAACAATTTGATTTTAAATATGATGATATTGATTATTTAGAAAATGATGGCGACCTTATGAATATGCTTATGATTCAGTTATTTGGTAGATTACTTGGTTATAGTACAATGACTGTTGATAATAATAGTATTTATTTCTTACAATATGGTATGGGTATTTTATCTATTGATAAAGATTTAAAAGAATTATCAGTTTTTAAAATAGATTACAATCCAAGAAGTACAAAAATTAAAAATTATTTTGAACAAGTATATGATACTTCTAGATTAGGTGAAAAATTAGAAGAAGGTATTATAAGTCTTGATAAAAATGAAAATTATTATGCTTATACTAGTGTAGATGGTATTCCTGATATAGCAACAATGATGTCTATGCGTAAGGAATATCCAACATCTATGCCTGTACCTAGCGCAATGGAAGTAAGTAGACTTGTTGAGGAAAAACCGAAATCTGGTCACATAGGTCTTACTGATGCTGAAGGTAATAAAATCTGGGAAGAAGACTTAGGGGAATATACTTATGCTGTTAATGTTGAATTAATAAACGATTATGTAGTAGCTATTGTTACTGGTCAGTTTGGAAGTGCTATTGCTGTTTATGATTTAGAAGGTAAATTAGTTCAAGTTATTTCAAATGAAACAGCTGTTTATACTCATTTAGTACCTACTGAGGTAGGATTTATGGTTTCTAAAAATGAAATTGATGTGTCATCTTGTATGGCTGGTGAAGCTAATTTATTATTAACTGATAGTTATGGGTCTTCAAGTTGCGCAATGTATACAACTACTGAAGTATATCAATTATCATTTGATATTAGTACTAATGTAACTGGTGAAGGTGAAGTTAATGTTAATTCAGAAAGCTTTGCTGGTGAAGAACAAAGTGTTGAAGTTAAACCTAAATTTGGATGGAAAGTAGATAAAGTAGTAGTTACTGATAAAGATGGAAATGAAATAGAAGTAAAAGATGGTAAATTTGTAATGCCAGCTAGTGAAGTTACTATTGAAGTAACATTTACAAAAATTATTGAAGAAATAATTCAAAACCCTAATACAGCTGCGGTTTCAATAATGGGAATATCTCTATTAGCTGGTGGTTTAGGTTTTATAGTTAATAAAAATTATAAGAAGTTAAAATTCTTAAAATAATAAATTAAATTACTGAATTAATTCAGTAATTTTTTTATGTCTAATTATGCTTTTATAAAAAGATATTGGGTTTTTATATGATATAATTTAAATGAGGGATAATATGAAAGTTAATGATATATTAAGTAGAATAGAAGATAATGGTTTTGAAGCTTATATAGTAGGTGGTTATGTAAGAGATTATCTACTTGGGATAGAAACTAGTGATATAGATATATGTACTAATGCTAGAGTTAAAGAATTAATTGATATATTTAGTGATTATAATATTACTTCTAATGAATATGGTGCTGTTAAAATAAATAGTAATGATTTAAGAATAGATATTACGACTTATCGTCGAGATTTAAAATATAATGGGAATAGAAAAAAAGTTGAAATAGAATATGTTGATAATTTAATAGATGATGTTCAAAGAAGAGATTTTACAATGAATGCGATATGTATGAGCAAAGATGGAAGTATTATAGATGTCTTTGATGGACAAGAAGATATTAAAAATAAAATAATTAGATGTGTTGGTAAGATAGAAGATCGTATTAGTGAAGATCCACTACGTATGTTAAGAGCGGTTAGATTTGCAACAACATTAGGTTTTAGAATAGAAGAAAATCTATATAAAGAATTAAAGAAACATCGTAAATTAATAAGTGAATTATCGAGAGAAAGAATAAAAGAAGAATTAACTAAAATATTAGTTAATAAGAATGCTAAAGTAGGACTTAAATTATTAAAAGATTTAGGATTCTTACCTTATATAGGGATTGATTATAAAGATAATATTGTATATATTAGTGATATATGTGGGATGTATAGTCAATTAGATATAAAAGAAGAATTACCTTTTAGTAAAGAAGAAAAAGAAAATATAAAAATAATTAAAAATATTGTTAAATATGGTAAGATAGATGAAAATGTATTATTTAATTATGGTTTATATTTAGCAATGGTTGCTGGGGATATATTAGGGGTTAATAAAGAAGATATAACTCGTTTAAATAAGAATTTAGTAATTAGTAGTATTAAAGATATTAATATTACTAGTGATGAAATATGTAAGATATTAGAAATACAACCCGGAAGAATTATTGGGGAAGTATATGATGATTTAAAGGATGTTATATTAAAAAGAGAATTAGAAAATGATAATAGTTTAATTAAAGATTATATTTTAGTTAATCGAAAGAAGTGGTTAAATGAAGGAGCAGTTTTATAGATTATTAAATTCTAAGAAGATTGTTATTAATGATTATTTAATTAAAATAGCTTTAGATAGTAATTTAAGCTTAAATGAGTTTTTAGTATTAGCTTATTTTGATAATAGTTTTAGTAAAGTATTTGAGATTGAATTAGTTAGTAGTTCTTTAGGTTTAGATGTTAATGAAGCTATGGAAGCTTTTAATTCTTTAATGATGAAGGGATTAGTTTCTTTAGAGAGTGTTAAGGATGTTGAGAGTAGGTTTAATGAAGTTGTTTCTTTAGATGGAGCTTATAAAAGTATTATTGGTTCTTTAAGTGAAGAAGTTAAGAAGAATACGGAAGGAGATATCTTTAGAAGTTTTGAAAGTGAACTAGGAAGAACTATGTCACCAATGGAATTAGAGATTATTAATGGTTGGTTAGATATAGGGATTAGTGAAGATATCATTTTAGGGGCTTTAAAGGAAGCAATTTATAATGGCGTGAGTAATTTTAGGTATATTGATAAAATAATTGATACATGGTCTAAAAAGGGGTTTAAAACGATGAATGATGTAAATAATTATTTGAAGAATAGAAAAGAAGAAAAGAATAAGAATAAAGAGATTAGTGATAAGGAACAAGAAATATTAGATTATGATTGGTTGGATGGGGAATGATTGTAGGAGATTTTAATAAAAAATTAGATATGATGTTTCCGGATGCAAGATGTGAACTTAATTATAATAGAGATTATGAATTATTAATAGCTACTGTTTTATCTGCCCAATGTACTGATAAAAGAGTTAATGAAGTTACTAGGGTTTTATTTAGTAAATATGATTTATATGGTTTAGCTAAAGCAGATAAAAAAGATATAGAAAATATTATAAGAAGTTGTGGTTCTTATACGAAGAAAGCTTCTTATATTATAGAGATAGCTAAAAGTTTAATAGCTAATTATAATGGCGTAGTTCCTAATGATAGAGAATATTTGGAAAGTTTACCAGGAGTAGGGAGAAAGACAACGAATGTTGTATTATCTAATTTATATGATGTACCAGCTATTGCGGTTGATACTCATGTAGAAAGAGTTAGTAAAAGACTTAAAATAGCTAAGAATAGTGATGATGTTTTAAAAGTTGAAAAGAAGTTAATGAAAGCTATTCCTAAAGAATTATGGAGTAGATCTCATCATCAATTAGTTTTATTTGGTAGATATATATGTAAAGCTAGAGGACCAGAATGTGATAAATGTGCTTTTAGGAATGATTGTTCTGATAAAGCTAAGAAGCAATAAAAAATTAGTTTATTTTCTAAACTAATTTTTTTGTTTTATTCTATATTTTCAGAATCTTCTGATTCATCTGGTATTCCAGGTATTTCTGGTTCCTCTTCTTCGTCATAGGATGGAATAGTGTAGTTACCAATACCAGTAGATAAAGTAATACCACTACTCATATTAGCTTTAAAGATGCTATAAGAAGATTTGATAACGAATGTATAATAACCATCGTATAAAGCATTATAAACAAAGTAGGTATCAGTAGTAAATCCTAATGATTGTAAGCCATCTGAAGTTTGAAGATATACTTCATAGCCAATAGTACCAATATTTTTATTATTGTATTCAAGTCTTTTATTTAAGTATTGACTAGCAAATTTACCATAGTTTTGATTGAATAGTTCTTGTAAGAAGACATCATCGATAGCTGCTGGAGTCTTTATACCATTCCAACTTAGATTGATTTGATAGTTACTAGCTTCGATTTGACCATTAGTTGGATTACTTAGTTGATCAAAACGATCGGATACTTCACTAGGTTCAAGACCTCTTTTAAATAACTCAGTAGATATTAAATTACTAGGAGTATTTGTTGATGGAAGTTGAGTTGGATATGTCTCTTCTTCATATTTTACAGAAAGGATTGTATTAGGTTTAGTAAATTTAGAGTTTTCTTTGTAGACATGATTAGCTAGAGCAGCCATAATTAATTTTCTTTCCGTAGCAGCCCCATTTGAAGTTGTAAAGTTATCTTTATCAATTAATTTATGATCTACACCATACCACATAGCAATAACATAATCTGGTGAATAAGTTATATTCCAGTTATCTTGAGAAGCTGTTAGAGGTATGCCAACTTTTTTAAGGTAGTTATCATCAAATGTTGCTGTTCCAGTTTTGGAAGCAATTTCCGTATTTTTAACTTTGAAGTTACCACCAACACCTTGTTTAGTAGCAGTTATTAAGATATCAGTAATCATATAAGCTGTTTCTGGACTCATCGCTTGAGTTCTTTCGTGTTCTGGTTCAATTGTGTCACCAGTTTCACGAATTACTAATTTAGTGAAGGTATATGGTTCAATATAGTAACCACCACGAGCAAATGCGCCGTAAGCAGCAGCCATTTCCCATGGACTTAATTCAAGTCCTCCACCTAAAGCATATGATTCATATAATGTAGTATCTATAACGTTGCCATCTTTATCACGTTTATAGTAATCAACATGAAGATTATTAGCAAATTCAATTATTTTATTTTTATCAACAGCTTGGAAAGCTTGAACTGCAGGTATATTTCTTGAACGAGCTAGAGCTTGACGCATTGTGATAGCTCCTAAATATTTACCGTCTGAGTTAGTTATTTTAACGCCATTAGAGTAAGTATATGGTTGATCATAGAACACTGTTCCAGGATTACCATTATTATATTCAATATAAGGACCATAAGCAAAGATTGGTTTAGCAGTTGAACCTGGTTGTTTATCACTCATTGTAGCTCTACTTTCTACTCTTTGACCTTTTATTTCACGACCACCATCAACGGCTCTTACAGAACCATCTTTAGTATCAGTAATGACGATACCAATATCGACATTGTGAGTTTTACTCTTTTCACGTTTTTTCCAATCGTATCCTAATGTACCATTATTTAATTTATTTATTTGATCTTGAATATTAGTATCTAAGGTTGTATAGATTTCCATTGGAACACTATATGGATTCATTTTATAATTTTTTACAATTTCTTCACAAACGACATCAATGTATTGTTGATATTGATTAATACCAGCAGCATCTGGTTCAATGATTAATGATTCAATTGGAATATTATTAGCATCATCCGCTTGCTCTTGAGTAATATAGCCATGTTTAACCATTAAACTTAAAACTGTGGCACGTCTTTCAGTAGCATTTTCAGTACTATAGAATGGACTATAATAAGTAGGGGAATTAAAAATTCCGGCTAACATTGAAGCTTCAGCTAATGAAACATCATTTATATGTTTACCAAAATATGTTTGAGCAGCAGCTTCAACACCATAAGCTCCAGCACCAAAGTTTTGACGATTAACATAGAATTCAATAATTTGTTCTTTAGTATATTGTTTTTCAATTAAGAAGATGGAAATATAAATATCATGGAATTTACGAACGATTCCTTTAAAGTTTAAGTCTGATTCAATATTACCTTCTTCATCAATGGAGAAAGTGTTTTTAGCAAGTTGCATTGTAATAGTTGAAGCACCACCAGCTCCTTCTTGACCAGCAAATTGACCAAGAGAAGCTTTTGCAAAACGAACAACGTCAAATCCATTATGTTGGAAGAAACGGGCATCTTCAGTAGCAACTAAAGCATCAACGAAAACATTAGGTAAATCATCATAGGTAATTAATTCTCTTTGTTCAGCTCCAACACGAGCAAACTCTTTACCATCTTTATCATAGAAAATTGTTGCTTCTTTATTATAGAATTTATCAGTATCAAATTTAGGAGCTGTTAAAACAATATAACCACTAAATAAGATAACAGCTACCATACCGACAATACCAATAAACATAATTATTGATAGAATAGCATTAAAAGCAAATGATATTTTTCTTTTAGCTTTTTTCTTTTTCGGCATATCAGCTTTAAGAGGTTTATTTAAACTAACAATTTTCTTTTTATTTTTACTTTTATTAGAAGTAACTTTTATTATTGCCATTTTTATTCTCCTTTAAAATATACTTTATCAACGATATCAAGATAATCAAGTTGTGGTTGATATCCCATTTTTATTATATGTGCATGTTCTTGTATGTATTTGTAACTTATGGATTTACGATCGTTATTATCTATATAAGAAATATATTCTTCACCAGGTAAGAGATAGACAATATCATTCATTCTAATGATTAGAAAGACTATTCCACCATGTTTAATAACATTTCTTATTTGTAAGGTTTGATGCTCATGAATGTTAGATAAAGGAAATGATGTTTTATTTAAAGTTTCCTTAGCATCAAATTCAATATATTTACCACGATATAATCCATTGTAATCTAATGTTGATTGTTCTTTAAAATAAGCTTTTTCAATAATCTTTTTATGATTATTATAAGAAACATCAACAACTCCAATTGGAGTAGGCTTTTTATATATTAAGGCACGATCCTTTCTTAAATAATAATCGTTAGATGAATTTAATGAATTTTCTAAGTTCATTCCACGATTACTATGAGATACACTTAATTTAGTGAAATTTTTCTTGATATTATTAGGATACTGCACCAAAAATCACCTTACTTAATTATACTATATTTTTATAAGAAAATATAGTCTTTAAAATAGGAATTTACATTACATCTTTTTTCTTATTTTGTCTAAGATAATGATGAAAAATGATTTATTTGTTAAAATGGCAAACGAAAGGAGAATTTTTGGTGCGTGTAGATTATTTTATTCAAGAGATGATTGAGATGGTAGATGAGATACAAAGGGAGCTTAAGGTCAAAGCTCATCACCTTGACAAGTAATATGTAAAAGTTTATAATTTAAAGCATAAGAAGGGTGAGTAGTATGGAAAAAATTTCATTAACACCACAAGAAATATTAGATAAAGAATTTGAAATTGATGTTAGAGGTTATAGACCTCAAGAAGTAGATAAATTTTTAGATTTAGTTATTAATGACTATAATGAATTCATTAAGGAAGTTAAAAGACTAAATAAGGAAGTAGCTTTTTTAACTGATGAAAATGGTAAGTTAAAAAATGAGTTACGCCGTATTAAAGCCAATATTGAAGCAGCTGAAGGATCTGCTCAAGGAAATGGCTCAGTAAGTAACGTTGACCTTCTTAGAAGACTTAGTCAACTTGAAAAAGTTGTCTATGGTAAAAATGAACGTGAACACGATCATGAACATGAATAATTAATAATATCTTGAAGGCAAATGCTATGCTTAGGCATAGAGGAAAGTCCAGGCTCACACAATCTGTGATGATTGTAGTGTTTGTGCTAAGGAAATAAATAACCTTAGGTAGTAGTAATACTAACGGCTTCGAAATAGTCCCTAAGGGATTAAATTAGATATAAAAGTGCCAAAGAGACGAGTCTAGGAAGTAATTTCTAGAGTGGAACGTGGTAAACCCCGCAAGTGAGAAACCCAAATTATGGTAGGGGAGTCTTTACGAGGAAACGAACAAAGTAAAGGACCTTTTAGGTAGATAAATATTTGCCACCCTTTTAGGGTACAGAACTTGGCTTACTAAGATGTTATTTTTTTATATTTAAAAGTAAAGGAGTGAAAAAATCTTGAATGAGATTGGCGAACTGTTAAGAACAACTCGTGAGAACTCAGGAGTTAGCTTAGAAGAAGCCAGTGGTGATTTAGAGATTAAGACACTAATTTTAGAAAATATTGAAGATGGAAACATTGGATGTTTTAAAGATATCTTTGTACTTAAGCAAAATATATATGATTATGCTAAGTACTTAGGGTTAGAACCTGACAAAATAATTGATGATTTTAATGAGTATTTATTTGAATATACATCAAAAATACCACTAGAAGATATCGAAAAAGCAATGAAAGAAAAACAAAAAGATGAGATAGTTAATGATAAAATTGTTTCACCTTATACTAATTCAACAAAAAATGCTAATTCAAAAATAATAATAGCATTAATCATTGCTTTAGGTGTTTTAGTTTTACTGGTTATTTTTTGGTCTGTTAAACAACTTGCAGCCAATAATATGGCAACTAATATGATTAGTTATGTTGAAAGTAGTAATAGGTAAGGTGTAATTATGGAAAAAAGTGAAAAAAAAGAAAAGAAGGGCATGAATTTACCTAATAAAATTACTTGTGTAAGATTAGTTATTTCAGTAGTAGTATTAGTATTACTTTGTGTACCTTGGGGTGACTTAGGAGTAACATTTAAAACATATTCTGTATATGGGGTAGAAAATGTTAGCTTAAGATACATTATTTGTGGAGTTTTATTCCTAATTGGATCTGTAACAGATTTCTTAGATGGACATATTGCAAGAAAGTATAATTTAGTTACTGATTTTGGTAAGGTAATGGATGCTATAGCTGATAAGGTATTAGTTAATGGCGTATTAATTGTCTTAGCTTATGAAGTACCAACTTTACCTTTAGCTATTCCAGTAATTATCATTACAAGAGATATTATTGTTGATTCAATAAAGATGGCTAGTGGAAATAAAGGTAAAGTAGTAGCAGCTAGTTGGCCTGGTAAAATTAAAACGATTTGTATGATGATTGGTATTACTTTAACATTCTTCTATAATATGCCATTTGCCTTTATTGGACATGGTATTCAATTAGATTCATTATTTATTTATCTTGCAACAATTATGAGTATTATATCTGGTTGTCAATATTATTTAGCAAATAAAGATTTTATTTTCTCAGAAGTATAATTAAAAAGAATTTTAGGTAAAAAAAGACTTGAAATTCTTTTTTTATGCTTAAAAAGTCAAACAAAAACAAATGTTCGAAAAAGTGTTGACAAATGAATAATAAATATTATAAAATTAAGATGTCAGTAACAGTGGGAGGAAAATATGAAAAACGAAAAAGATACAAAAGATAAAGCTTTGGAACAAGTTTTAGCTGATATTGAAAAACAATTTGGTAAAGGGTCAATAATGAAACTTGGTTCAGATGCTCATTTAAATATTGAAACTACTTCTTCAGGATCAATTGCCTTGGATGTAGCTTTAGGTGTTGGTGGTTATCCGAAAGGAAGAATTATTGAAATATATGGACCAGAATCTTCCGGTAAAACAACTTTTGCTTTACATGCAATTGCTGAAGTACAAAAACATGGTGGTAGAGCAGCATTTATTGATGCTGAACATGCTTTAGATCCAGTATATGCACAAAATTTAGGTGTTAATTTAGATGAATTATTACTTTCGCAACCAGATACGGGAGAACAAGCTTTAGATATTTGTGAAGCTTTAGTAAGAAGTGAAATTATTGATTTAGTTGTAATCGATTCAGTTGCAGCTTTAGTACCACAAGCAGAAATTGAAGGTGAGATGGGTGATGCTCACGTTGGTCTTCAAGCGAGATTAATGAGTCAAGCTTTACGTAAATTATCTGGTACTTTAAATAAGACTAAAACAACTGCAATATTTATTAATCAATTACGTGAAAAAGTAGGAGTTTTATTTGGTAATCCTGAAACGACTCCAGGTGGTCGTGCATTAAAATTCTATTCAACAATTAGATTAGAAGTTAGAAGAGCAGAACAAATTAAACAAGGAGATAAAGTAATTGGTAATAGAACAAATATTAAAGTTGTTAAGAATAAAGTTGCACCTCCTTTTAGAACAGCGACAATTGATATAATGTATGGTGAAGGTGTTTCTAAGGAAGGTGAATTAGTAGATTTAGCTTCAGAAATTGATGTTTTAGAAAAAAGTGGAGCTTGGTATTCATATAACGGAGAAAAAGTTGGACAAGGTAAGGAAAATGTTAAAGAATTACTTAAAGAAAATCATGAACTTCGTGATGAAATTGAATACAAAGTACGTGAACATTATGATATTTTGACTGATGAACAAAAAGCGGAAAAGAAAAAAGCTGGTAAGAAAGAGGACAAAGAAGAGAAATAATTGTATCTTTGTAAATGATGTGAAACAAAAAAATTATAAAAATTAATTCAAGATAATTGAGTTAATTTTTTTTGT
>CANQOH010000024.1 GCA_947625425.1 uncultured Bacilli bacterium | reverse complement strand
TTAAATTTAATGAAAATGACGTTCGTATCATGGGTAGAACAGCATCTGGTGTTAAAGGAATTGAATTAGGTGACGCGAAGTGCATTGGAGCTGAAATTGCTTCAGATGATGATAATGTAATTATTGTTACAGTTAAAGGTTATGGTAAGCAAACATCTGTTCGTGATTATCGTGAGACTAAACGTGGTAGTAAAGGTGTTAAAGCCCTTAGTATTACGGATAAAAACGGCGATATTGCTTCATTTAAGATTGCTCGACCTGATACAGATTTAGTTATTATTACTGATTCTGGTATGGTTATGAGAATGGGTACAGAAAATATTAATACATTAGGTCGTGTTACTCAAGGTGTTAGATTAATTAGATTAAAAGAAGAACATACTGTAGCTACTATTTGTTTAGTAGATAAAGAGAAGGAAGATGACACTTCTGCAGAAAGTGAAGTTATTAACAACCAAACCAATATTAGTGAAACTAATTTGGGAAATAATGTAGAAGAAGTTAATGATAGTTTGGGAAATAACAATGATAATTCTGAAGAAGTTGAAAATGATTTAGATTATAATAGTGATGATATTATTGATGATCCTGCCGATGATCTAGAAGATGATATTTAAAGTTAATCATTATTAGTAACTTAATTAATAACTAATGTTTCACGTGGAACATTGAGTGTGAATTATTAAAAATATGCTTATTTTTAATAACTAATATTTAAATATTTCTCGGGAAATAAAAGGAATTTTATTAAAAATGTAATTTTAAAATAGGAAACGAGAAAATAATTTGTGAATAATTACCCATCTTATTTCCTATTTTTTTTATGTTTCATTTTTGATTTAATTGTGAATAAATGTTTCACGTGGAACATTGAATAGAATATGAATCAAAATTATATAAGGTTCAATTTATATTTTAGTATTATATTTATTTATTTATTTATTTATTTATTTATTTATTTATTTATTTATCTTATTATATATTAAAAATTAATTATATGTTTCACGTGGAATGTTGTTGATAAGTATTAATAAAAAATATTGATGTTTCACGTGGAACATTATTTATAGTAATATTTAAAAAAGTGCACATGTTTCACGTGGAACATTAAAATAGTGTTGATTTAAATAAGTTTTTTTGTTATTATCTATACGTGCAACAAATATATTGTAACCTGGTCAGGACTGGAAGGTAGCAGCCACATCAATCTCTGTTTGTGTGCACATTTTTTTATGGAGTATTTATATGAAATTAGATAAAAAGGTAATTGATATACTTATAAAAGATGTAAATAAAGCTAAAAGAAGGGGAGAAATTCCTGTTAGTGCGATTATTTTAGATCAATCAGGTAAGATTGTTTCTCATGCATGTAATAGTCGTCAAAAAGGTTATAATGTATTAGGTCATGCTGAAATTAGTGCAATTTTAAAAGCTGAAAAGAAGATTCATGATTGGCGTTTGGATGGTTATAAGATGATTGTTATTTTAGAACCTTGTGATATGTGCTCAATGATTATTTCTAAATGTCGTATTGATGAAGTATTTTATTTTATTTCTCAGAAAAATATAGATCATTTTAATGATTTTGCTATTAATAAAACATTAATTGATGGATATGAGAACGAGAAGAATTTATTTGAAAATTTGTTATTGAATTTTTTTAACAATATGAGGTAAAAACCTCTTTTTTTATGGTATAATTATCAACAGGAGGGTTTGTATATGAATTATAAAGTTTTATATAGAAAATATCGCCCAGATGACTTTGAAAATGTTGTAGGTCAAGAATATACTGTTGAGATGCTTAAGAACGCAATTATTAGTGGTAAACACGCTCATGCTTATATATTTACTGGTCCTCGTGGAACAGGTAAAACTAGTTCGGCTAAAATATTTGCTAAGGCTTTAAATTGTGAGCATCCGGTTAATGGTAATCCATGTAATGAATGTTCTAGTTGTCTTTCTTTTAAGGAAAGTCCAGATATTATTGAAATAGATGCAGCTTCTAATAATGGAGTAGATCAGATAAGGGAATTGATTAATAATGTTAAGTTGGTTCCCTCATCTTCTAAATATAAAGTTTATATTATAGATGAAGTTCATATGCTTACTGATAGTGCATTTAATGCTTTATTATTAACTTTAGAGGAGCCTCCTTCTCATGTAGTATTTATTCTTGCAACAACTGATATTCAGAAGGTTCCAATTACGATATTATCTCGTTGTCAGCGCTTTGATTTTAAGCCAGTTAATAAAGAAGCACTTATTAACAGATTGAAATTTGTTTGTAAAGAGGAAAAGATTAAGATTACTAATGAGGCGTTAGAAGAAATCGCTTTAATATCTGCTGGTGGAATGCGTGATGCTTTGGGTATGCTTGATCAATTATCAAATGATGATTCGGAAATAACCATTGATTTGGTATCAAATTATTTTGGTAGTGTTTCTGTTAAAAGGATTGATGAGTTATTAACAAGTATAGAAAATAATGACGCAAATACTTTAATTGATATTTTGGGAAATATTAAGAATAGTGGTACTAATTATTCAGTATTTATTGAAAAATTGATTGATGAATTAAGGAAAATAGCTATTGAGATAAAGTCTCAATCAGGAGAACATTTAATATCTTTTGATGATGTATATAATTTAATATTTGATTTAAATGAATGTTTATCTAATGTTAATTTAAATATAGATCCCTATACTTTAATTGAAATTGTTTTACTTAAATATATTAAAGCGGGAAATAATGTAGTTAATAAAGAGATAATCAACAAAAAAGAAAAAAGTGTTGATTTGGGAAATAATGTTAAAGAAATTAAAGATACTTTGGGAAATAATTTAGTTGAAGAATTTAAAAGCTCAAGCGAAGATGATTTGGGAAATAATGATGTAGTTGAAGATGAGAGTAATAATAGCTCTGAAGAATTAAAAGAGCTTTTAAATGATGGAAAAAATGAAAATTTATCTGTTGTTTCTAAACCTGTAATTAATCTTGAGATACGTATAAATAATTGTTTTGTTGAAGCTTCTAAGTCGAAAAAGAAAGAATTAACTGATTTATGGGTTGATTTTATGAATTATTTAATGAATAAAGATCGAAATTTAATTTCTTTATTAGCTGATACTTCTATATTAGCTGCTTCAGATAAGTATGTGCTAATTCAAAGTAAGATTGATTCAACTAATGAACTTATTAACAAGTCAATTAATGATTTAGAAAAATACTTTGAAGAATTTGCGGGAAATAATTTAAAGTTTGCTGCTATTAATGATGATTTATGGAAAAAAGAAACAGAAAAGTATAGATTTAATTTAAAGAATAAAATAAAATATAATTATATAGAAGAAGAAAATGATTCTTCTATAACTGAAGATAATAAACAGAGTGTTGAATTGGACGATTCTGAAGCTCTTGCTATGGATATCTTTGGTTCATATGAAGTTGAAAATTAGAAAGAGGGAAATATATTATGAATATGCAAGCTATTATGCAACAAGCACAAAAAATGCAAAGAGATATTACAAAAAAGAAGGATGAATTAAATAAAAAGGAATTTACTGGTAATTCTGAGTTAATTGAAGTTGTTTTTACTGGTGATAAGAAGTTAGTATCTGTTAAATTTAAAGCTGATATTGATAATGATGATAAGGAAATTATTGAAGATATGTTTGTAATTGCTGTAAATGATGCAATGAGTAAAATTGATAAAGAAACAGAAAATGTCTTAGGTGCTTATGGTAGCCAATTAGGCGGATTATTATAATGAAAAGTTATCCTGAAGTTTTAGCAAATCTTATTAATTGTTTTCGTAAATTACCTGGTATAGGTGAAAAAAGTGCCGAAAGAATGGCTTTATCTTTATTAGAGTTATCAACAGATGATGTTGAAACTTTTGCTTCTTCAATGATTGATTCAAAGAATAATTTACATAGTTGTCCTATTTGTGGACATATTACAGATAAAGAAATATGTGATATTTGTTCTGATGAAAAAAGAGATAAAAATATTATATGTATTTTAGAAGATTATAAAAGTGTTTTTGCTTTTGAAAAAGCTGGTAATTATAATGGAGTTTATCATGTTTTAAATGGTCTTATTTCACCTATAGATGATATTAATCCTGAAGATATAAATTTAGCTAGTTTAGTTGAAAGAGTAGAAAAGTTAGAAAAACCAGAATTAATTATTGCTTTGAAATCTACTATTGAAGGAGAAACTACTACATTATATATAAAGAAAATATTTGAAGGTAAAAATGTTGAAATATCTAGATTATCTTATGGTATTCCAATGGGTACAGAAATTGATTATTTAGATGAAATTACTTTAGATAGAGCGTTGAGTGATCGTAAGAAAATATCTGAATAGAATTGATGTTTATTCATATAATTAGTAAGGTGATTAGATGAATAAATTGATGAAGATAGTAAAAAGATTATGTTTTGGAATATTTGGAATTTATGGAGTTAACTTATTATTTAGTGTAATAAATATTTATATTCCAATTAATATTATTACTGTTGGATTAAGTTCATTTTTAGGTGTTTTTGGGCTTATGGCATTAGTATTACTTCAATTTTTAATTTAGTAATCGAGGTGGTTTTTTGGTCGCAGTAACGATGAAAAATGAAATATTGAAAAAATATCATGAGGGAAAGTTAGCTCATGCTTTTTTGCTTGAAACTAATGATGTAGAAAGATGCTATAAAGATGTTTTAGAATTAGTAAAAGAAATTAATTGTCCACATAATTTTACGGATAATTGCTTAGAAGAATGTAATTTATGTACATTAATAGATAATGATAATTTACCGAGTTTAATTACAATAAATCCAGATGGTCAATTTATAAAAAGAGATCAAATTAGTAATTTAATGAATAAATTTAGTACCGTTCCTGTTTTTGCAAAATATAATGTTTATATTGTTAATGAAGCTCATCGTCTTAATACTGAATCTGCTAATGCTTTACTTAAGTTTTTAGAGGAACCAGAAGATAATATTTTAGGATTTTATATTACTAATAATAAAGAAAATGTTATTCCGACAATTAGAAGTAGATGTCAGATTTTTTATAATAATTATGATGAAGATGTTGAAACAATTAATGATGATATTTTGATTGATGTTAAGCTTTATTTAAATTCTATTTATAAAAATAATGAAGATTTATTATATAATAAAACGCATATGAGTGGTTATTATAAAGAAAGAACTGAGTGGGAAATATTTTTTAATACTATGCTTTTTTATTTAAAAGATTGCTATACTGGTATTAGAACTGATAAAATAGAATTAGTAAATGAGGTATCTAGAGATAATTTAATTAAAATTATTTTACTTATAGAAGATATTTTAAAATATATAAGAAGTAATGGAAATATAGATTTGATTTTAGATAAGTTTGTTATTGAAATGAGGGAGTATTATGAGTAATATTTATGGAATTACATTAAAATCAGAAGGTAAGATATATTATTTTAATGGTGAGGACTTAGAAATAGAAAAAAATAGTTATGTTGTAGTTGAAACTGAAAAAGGTATTCAATTAGGTAAAATGATATATAAACCTGATAGTGAAAAGATTAATATTCCTGTTGAAGAAATGAAGAAAGTATTGAGAGTTGCGACTGATGAAGATTATGAAACATATTTAAAGAATTTGGCTGATTCTGAAAAATGTTTAAAGAAAGCTCGTAGTTTTGTTGAAGAATTAAATCTTGATATGAATATTTTAGATGCTTCTTATACTTTAGATCGTAAACAATTATTATTTAATTTTATTGCTGATGAAAGAGTTGATTTTAGAGAGTTAGCTAAGAAGTTAGCGGGAGTTTATAAAACAAGAATTGAATTACGTCAAATAGGAGCACGTGATAAAGCTAGAACTGTTTGTGGAATTGGTCAATGTGGTAGACCTTTATGTTGCTCTACTTTCTTAAGTCATATTGATTCAGTTACGATGAATATGGCTAAAGATCAAAATATTGCTTTAAATCCTTCAAAAATTAATGGTTTATGTGGAAGATTACTATGCTGTCTAACTTATGAAGATGATGAATATGTTAGATGTGGCAATGGGATGCCTAGTGTTGGCCAAACTGTTAAAACTGATTTTGGTTCAGGAAAAGTTATTTCTGTAGATATTTTAAATAGAAAATATAAAGTTGATTTAGATGGAGTTATAAAGGAGATTGTACTTGAAGATGTCGATAGTACTAAATGATTTATTTGATTATGATGGAATGAAAATTTATCAGTATGATGATAAGTTTAAATTCTCTTTAGATTCTATTTTATTAGCTGAATTTGTTGAATTAAAAGATAATATTAAAACAATAGTAGATTTTTGTACGGGAAATGCTCCTGTACCTTTAATTTTGTCGACGAAAACTAAAGCTAGACTTTATGGATTTGAATTACAAAATAGTATTTATAAATTAGCTAAGGATAGCGTAGAAGTTAATAATTTATCATCACAAATAAATATAATAAATGATAATTTAACTAATGTAGCAGATTATTTCCCAGCTGAAAGTGTGGATGTTGTTACTTGTAATCCTCCTTATTTTAAATATAATAAGGACACTTCATTAATTAATGAAGATGAAGAAAAAGCTATTGCTAGACATGAAATAGCAATGAATTTAGATGAATTAGTTAAAGCTGCTAAATATGTATTAAAAAATAAAGCTCCATTATACTTAGTTCATCGATGTGATAGATTAGAAGAGATTATTGAATATCTTGGGAAATATAATTTTAAAGTAAAAAAATTACAGTTTATTTATGCTGGATATAATAAAGAAGCAATTATGGTTTTAATAAAAGCTATTAAGAATGGAAATACAGGTAGTTTAAAAGTATTACCTCCTTTAGATATATTAAATTTAAAATCATATAAAGGTATTTTTGAAAAGAGTGAGTAAAATGAAATTAATAGTTGGATTAGGTAATCCTGGTAAAGAGTATGAAGATACTAGACATAATGTTGGTTTTCTTGTTCTTGATAATTATCTAAAGACTGATGATTGGAAAGAAAAATTTAATGCTATGTATCATGAAGCTCGAATTAATGGGGAAAAAGTTATATTTGTTAAACCTCTGACTTATATGAATTTATCAGGAGATGCTGTTGTACAATTTGTTAATTATTATGATATAGATCTTGATGATATATTAGTTATTCATGATGATTTAGATTTAACCTTTGGAACTTATAAATTAAAAAAGAATAGTAGTGCTGGGGGACATAATGGAATTAAATCTATTATTAATAGATTAGGTAGTGAAAATTTTGCTCGTTTAAAAGTTGGTATTTCCCACGATAAAAGTATTGATACTAAAGATTATGTATTAGGTAATTTTAGTAAGAAAGATAAAGAAATATTTAATACAATGCAAGATGATTTTAATAAGATTATTGAATCATTTGTGATAGATGGAATTGAAAAAACAATGAATATTTATAATACAAAAAAGTAGGGATTTAAATGAATTTTTTATCTGATTTTTTTAAGTATGAAAATGGATTAACAGTTACTGGTTTAACAAAAGAGTTAAACATTTTTTACATGTTAGATTTATTTAAAAAAGAAAATAAAAATATGGTTATTTTAACTAATACTTTATATGAAGCTAATATGTATTATGATTCATTAAAAACTTATACAGATGATGTTTATTTATTTCCCATGGATGATTTTTTAACTAGTGTAGCAGTTGCTATTTCACCTGATTTAAAAATAAAAAGATTAGAAACTTTAGAACAAATAAGAAGTGGTAAAAAAGCGATTGTTGTTACTAATTTAATGGGATTTTTAAGATTTTTACCAGATAAAAATAATATAACTAATTTAGAATTTAATTTAGAGTTAAATAAAGAAATTAAGAGAGATAAAATTGAAGAAATTTTAGATAAATATGGTTATGTTAAAGAAAGTATAGTTACTACTACAGGTGAGTATGCTGTACGTGGTTATATTATAGATGTATTTGTTATTGATGAAGAACATCCAATTAGAATAGAATTCTTTGGAGATGATGTTGATTCAATTAGATATTTTGATGAATCAACACAGTTATCAATTAAAGAAATTAATAGTATAAAGATAAAACCTTATACTGAAGTAATTAGTGATAATAATAGTTCTTTAGTAGACTATATGGATGATCCATATGTCGTAATGATTAATCGTGACCAAATAGATTTAGCTTATGCGAAATTATTAAATGATATTAATGAATATAATGAAAATGAAAATATCGATAAAAAGCATATGTTTGAATGGGAAGAAATTAGTTATAGTCATGTTATTTATTTAAATTCTTTAAATGATAACGATTATGGTAAAGTAGTTAGTTATAAAGCTCAGGAAATAGAAAATTTTAATAGTAATTTTGAATTACTTGGGAAATATTGTAGTAAGCAGATTAGTAGTGGTAAAACTGTTATTATTTGTTTAAGTAAAGAAAATCAATTAAAGAGTTTAGAACCATTTTTACCTAGTTACCATATTGTTAATATCGATAATTTTATAGATAGGGAAATAAATATTTTATATCAAAAAATTAATAATGGTTTTGTCTTTGATAAATATGTAGTAATTGGCGAAAATGATATTGAAAAAGTTAAGAATTCGGTAATTAACTATAAAAATTCATATCATATTGGTAAAAAGATTAAAGATTTTGGACAACTTAGTGTTGGTGATTATGTAGTTCATAGTATGCATGGTATTGGGATATATAATGGTGTTATTACTTTAACGAAGAATGGTTTAAAGAAAGATTATATTCAAATTAATTATCAAGGTAATGATAAGATATATATTCCAGTTGAAAAGATTAGTACTATATTTAAATATGCTGGTAAAGAAGGTAGTATGCCTAAATTAGATAGATTAAATAGTACTAGTTGGGTTAAGAAGAAGAGAGAACTACGTAATAAAATTAAAGATATTAGTGGTGAACTTATTAAGTTATATGCAGCTCGTAGTAGTGTTAAAGGGACACCATTTAATTCTTATGCTGAAGAAGATGTCTTTGGTTCGGAATTTATCTATGATGAAACAGCCGATCAATTAAAAGCGATAAAAGATATAGATGCTGATTTATCTAGTGAAGTACCAATGGATAGATTATTATGTGGAGATGTTGGTTTTGGTAAGACCGAAGTGGCTTTTAGAGCAATGTTTAAAACAATTTTAAATAACAAACAAGTCTTCTATTTATGTCCAACAACTATTCTTTCTAAACAACAATATGAAAATGCGCTAGAAAGATTTAAAAATTATCCAATTGAAATAGCTTTACTTAATAGATTTACTAGTAGTAAAGAAACAAAAAGAATCTTAGAAGGATTAGAAAAAGGAACAATAGATTTAGTATTTGGAACCCATCGTTTATTATCTGATGATGTTAAGTTTGCTAAATTAGGTTTATTAATTGTTGATGAAGAACAGAGATTTGGTGTTCAACATAAAGAAAAGATTAAAGAATATAAAAATGATGTTAATGTTTTAACTTTATCGGCGACACCTATTCCTCGTACTTTAAAGATGGCCTTAAGTGGTTTAAGAGATTTATCAATTATAGATACACCACCAACTAATAGGTATCCTGTTCAAACTTATGTTATTCAAGAAAATGATTTGATTATAAAGGATGCCATTTATAAAGAGTTATCAAGAAATGGTCAGATATTTATTTTGTATAACAAAGTAGCTTCAATTGAATCTAAAAGAGAACAATTACATAAGTTAGTTCCTGAAGCGAGAATTACGATTGCGCATGGTCAGATGAGTAAAAGAGAACTTGAAGATGTAATGGAATCATTTGTTAATTATGAATATGATATATTACTTTGTACAACTATAATAGAAACTGGTATAGATATAAGTAATGCCAATACTTTAATTATTTATGATGCAGATAATTTTGGTTTAAGCCAGTTATATCAAATTAGAGGACGTGTTGGTCGAAGTAACCGTATTGCTTATGCTTATTTAATGTATGATAAGCAGAAAATGCTTAATGAAGTAGCAGTTAAAAGATTGCAAGCAATTAAGGAATTTACTGAGTTAGGTAGTGGTTATCGTATTGCAATGCGTGATTTATCAATTAGAGGTGCTGGAGATTTATTAGGTTCTGAACAAGCTGGTTTTGTTGATACAGTAGGTATTGAACTTTATATGCAGATGATTGAAGAAGAAATGCGTCGTATGAAAGGTGAAGAAGTACCGGAAGAAGATGAAGAAGCAGCTAATTCTAATAGATCTTTAGTTGAGGTAGAAACACATATTTCCGATAACTATGTATCAGATGAAGATATTAAGATAGAAATTCATCAAAAGATTAATGAAATAGATGGATATAAAAAGTTATTAGAGATAAAAAAAGAATTAGAAGATCGCTTTGGTAAGATAAGTAAGCAAATAGAAATATATATGTATGAAGAATGGTTTGAAAAACAAGCTCAGACATTAGGTATTAATACGGTAAGACAAAGTGATAGAGAAATTGAAATTGAATTACCAGTTGAAATATCTGATAAAATTGAAGGAGATAAGTTATTTGTTAAAGCTTATAATATAAATCCAAGGTTTAGATTAAAGTATCAACATAATCAAGTAGTTATAGCTTTAACTTTATTAAATCAAAAAGATCATTTCTTATATTACATTGTTCCACTTATGGAAGAAGTAATTAGTGAAGTAAATAAATAAGAGTATAGATTTTATTGTCTATACTTTTTTTATACATAAAATTTCTTTTATAGCTAAAACTATATAGTGAATGGAGAATTTTATGAAAAATGTTAACTTTGTAAAAAATATTGATAATTTAGGTAGAATTGTTATTCCAATGGATATAAGAAGAAAATTACAGATAAATACGGGTGATGTTTTAAGTATTACTTGTAATGATAAAGACATTACTTTAGCTAAATATAGTAATTTAGATAATAATTATAAAATTATAGAAATAATTAAGAGTTTTATAGAAATATTTAATTTTAAAGTTATTTTATTGAATAAAGAATGTGTTATATATTCCAATTTAGTAGGTGTTGGTTCTAAATTAGATAATAATGCTAAATTAATTGTTAAGAATGGTACTAATATGAAGTATCAAACTGCAGAACTAGTTTTTGGTGAGAATAAAGTTAAGGGAATATATAATATGTTACCGATAGTTACTAACGAAGGAATAGAAGGTAGTATTATTGTTTTTGGGGAAATAAATGATAGAGCATATGAAATGTGTACATTTTTAAATAAAATTATTATGTTAGAACTTAATATTTCTTGATAAAGGTATTATTTTGTGTTAAATTAGGTTTAGATTTAGCAATGAAGGAAAGAGTACCTTTAAATTAAGAATATAGAGAGGTTCTGGTTGGTGAAAAGAATCTTCTGAAATATTGGGAACATGGCTCTGGAGCTGAAACGTTATTTTCGCGTTAAGAAATAAAGTGTATGATAATTCATAAACTAAGGTGGTACCGCGGGTTATTACTCGTCCTTAGATTATGAATTTTTTTATTTAAGAAGGTGATTATTATGCGAATGTTTGAAAAGATATCTTATGAACAGTTTAAAAAAGATTTTCGAGATGATAAAGTACTATATGAAAGTTATTTATTACCTAGAAGATCTACTATTCATGCAGCAGCTTATGACTTTTTTGCTTTAGATGATTATGTTTTAAAACCTGGCGAAATAAAGAAGATTCCTACAGGAGTAAAAGTAAATATGGAACATGATGATGTTTTATTACTTTTAGATCGCAGTAGTATGGGTTTTAAATATAATGTTAGATTTTGTAATCAAGTTGGAGTAATTGATGCTGATTATTATGATAACGCTGATAATAATGGTCATATGTGGATTTGTCTTCAAAATGAAGGAAAACAGGATTATAAAATTCTAAAAATGTGACAAGATGTGCCAAGGCATGTTTATAAAATATTTAAAAACAGACGATGATGATAATACTGAATTTGTTAAAAGAAAGTCTGAATATTAGGAGGAATTATAATGGATAAAAATAAAAAATATTATATTAGTACAGCAATTGCTTATACTTCTGGGAAACCTCATATTGGTAATACTTATGAAATTGTTTTAGCAGATGCGATAGCAAGATATAAGAGATTACAAGGTTATGATGTTTATTTACAAACTGGTACTGATGAACATGGCGAAAAAATAGAATTAAAAGCTAAAGAAGCCGGTGTAACTCCTCAACAGTATGTTGATGATGTTGCTGGTCAAATTAAAGATATATGGGATATAATGAATACTAGTTATGATAGATTTGTTAGAACAACAGATCCTCATCATGAAAAAGTAGTTCAACATATTTTTAAATATATGTATGATAAAGGTGACATTTATAAAGGTGAATATGAAGGTCTTTATTGTGTTCCTTGTGAGTCGTTTTGGACAGAAAGTCAGTTAGTTGATGGTAAATGTCCTGATTGTGGTAGAGAAGTTCAACCACGTAAAGAAGAGGCGTATTTCTTTAAATTATCTAAATATCAATTAGCTTTAGAAGATTATTTAAATGAACATCCTGAATTTATACAACCAGTAGCGCGTAAAAATGAAATGATTAATAACTTTATTAAACCTGGATTACAAGATTTATGTGTATCTAGAACTAGTTTTAAATGGGGAATTCCAGTAGATTTTGATCCAGATCATGTTGTTTATGTTTGGTTAGATGCTTTAACTAACTATATTACTAATATTGGTTTTGATTTTGATGAATCAACTAAAGAATTTGAATATAAATGGCCTGCTGATCTACATTTAATTGGTAAAGATATAATTAGATTTCATACAATTTATTGGCCTTGTTTCTTAATGAGTCTTGATTTACCATTACCTAAACAAGTATTTGGTCATCCTTGGTTAATAATGAATGATGGTAAAATGAGTAAATCTAAGGGAAATATTATATACGCAGATGATTTAGTTAATGAGTTTGGAGTAGATGCAATTAGATATTATTTCTTACATGAAATACCATTTGCATCAGATGGAATATTCTCTAGAGAATTATTAATAGATAGAATTAATGGTGATTTGGTTAATATTTTAGGTAATTTAGTAAACCGTACAGTAAGTATGAATCATAAATATTTTGATGGCGTTATTCAAAAACATGATACTATTGAAAATATTGATAAAGACTTAATTGCTAGTGTTGAAGGCTTAGGTAATAGAGTTACTGCTAAAATGGATGAATTAAAAGTTGGTGAAGCTCTACAAGAAATATTTGATGTATTACGTAGATGTAATAAATATATTGATGATACAATGCCTTGGTCTTTAGCAAAAGATGATACTAAGAAAGAAAGATTAGGTACTGTATTATATAATTTACTTGAAAGTATAAGAGTTTGTGCTGTTTATCTAAATCCATTCTTAACAGAAACTTCTGATAAGATATTTGAACAATTAAATACAGATATTAAAGATATGGATTCAACTAAAGTATTTGGAGCTTTAGAAGTAGGTAAAACTCTTGCTGAACCAGTTCATTTATTTGATAGAATTGAAGTTAAATAAGATAGCTAGGGCTATCTTTTTTATTTCCCGGGAAATATAAATGTTGATTTTATTTCCTGGGTTATATTGCTTTTTATAGGGAAATGCCTATAATACGTGGTATTTTCTGGGAAATTTTATTTCCTGGGTTATATTTTATGAGAAAAATTTCCCGGGTTATAAAATCTTATATCCGTAGATTAAATGGTTTGATATAATTTTATTGAGGTGAAGATGATGTTTACTGATACTCATTGTCATGTATATAGCGAATATTATGATGATATAGATCAATTATCTAAAGAAATATTAGATAATAAAGTTAATAGCATTATAAATAATGGTTGTGATGATAAATCTAATAAAGAAGTATTAGAATTAATAAAAAAGTATGATTTTATGTATGGAGCAATTGGTATTCATCCAGAAAGTGCTGATACTTATAAAAAAGAAGAATTAGATTTTATTGAACAACATCTAAATGATCCTAAAGTAGTAGCGATAGGGGAGATTGGTTTAGATTATCATTATGGTAAAGAAAATAGAGATAAACAAATTGAATTATTTGAATATCAGCTTAGTTTAGCGCAAAAATACAATAAACCAGTGATTATTCATAGTCGTGATGCAACTTTAGATACAATGGATATATTAAAAAAATATAAAGTTAAAGGAGTAATGCATAGCTTTAGTGGTAGTTACGAAACAGCTTGTATTTATTTGAAAATGGGCTTTTTATTAGGAATTAATGGAGTTATTACCTTTAAAAATTGTAATTTGAAGGATGTTGTTAGTAAATTATCATTAAATGATATAGTTTTGGAGACTGATTCTCCTTATTTAACGCCTGTTCCTTATAGAGGAATGCAGAATAATCCTAGTCATATATTAGATATTGCTAAATATATAGCAGATATCAAAAAAGTTAGTTTTGAAGAACTAGCAAAGGAAACAAATGGTAATATTAGTAGGTGTTTTGACATTTAAGAGGAATAATGCTAAGATAAATTTTATCTTTTGAGGTGAAATTTATGAAAGTAAGATCCTGGATAAAGATGGGGTTTAGACTTACTAAGTTTCTTATAGTCTTAGGATTAATTTTATTATTAACTATGACTGTAAGTGAAAAAAAGATATTTAGGGTAGAAAATTTTAACTTTAATAAATCATTTGGTGTTATGGCAATGGCTGAAAAGAATAAGGAAGAAAAACCTGTCGAACAAGTATTGCCTGAAGTTAATAAAGAAAAACCGGTAGTTACTAATAAAGCTTCTTATAAAGGAGATTTGACTGGATATGCAGCAGATTGTCCTTTGTGTAATGGAAAGTTAGCTTGTCTACGTTCTTATGATGTTTATAAGAATAATGTTGTTACATATAATGATAAGACTTTTGGAAATGTTAGAATTGTTGCTTCTTCGAAAAATTTGCCATGTGGATCTATTATTAAGTTTGATTCTAAAAGAGTTTCTGATGAAACAACATATGCTATTGTCTTAGATAGAGGTGTTACGGGAACTAGTATTGATTTATTGGTTCCTACAGAAGCTTATGCTAGTAGATATATTGGTCGAAGCAAGATAAATTATGATGTTTTAAGACTTGGCTGGTAGAAAGAAGGAATAAAATGGGTGAATTTAAACACAAACATAGTTTGGGACAAAACTTTTTAAAAGATAAAAAAGTTTTGATTAATATTATTGATAGTGTTGATGTTAAAGAAGATGACTTAATAATTGAAGTCGGACCTGGTCAAGGAGCTTTAACTAAATATTTAAAGTTATTTCATGCTAATTTAAGATGTTTTGAAATAGATACAAGAGTAAAAAAGTATTTAGATGCTTTTGTTGATGAAAAAACAGAAATTATATATGAAGATTTTCTAAATATTGATATTAAAAAACAAATTCAAGATATTAAATATAATGATTTATATGTGATAGCTAATTTGCCTTATTATATTACAACACCAATTATAGAAAAAATAATTAATTCTAATGTCGATGTAAAAGCAATGGTCTTAATGGTCCAAAATGAAGTAGCTGATCGTTTAGCAGCGAAACCTGGAAGTAAAGATTACGGAGCTATTACAGTTTATTTGAATTATTATTTTGATGTTCAAAAACTATTTGTGGTTAATAGAAATTCATTTGATCCTGTACCAAATGTTGATAGTGCAGTTATTAAACTAGCTAAAAAAGAAGATAAGCATCAAGTAAATAAAGAATTCTTCTTTAGTTTTGTGAAAGATGCATTTGCAATGAAAAGAAAAAATTTACGTAATAATTTAAAACAATATGATTTAAAATTAATAGAACCTATTTTATCCAAGTATAATTTAACATTACAAGATAGAGCAGAAAATGTTTCACTTGAATGCTTTATTGATATAGTAAATGAGTTAAGTAAGTAATAAATACTTACTTTTTTTCATATCTTTATTTAGGTGATGATATGGAATTTAAAGTAGGAGATTATGTAACAAGAGAAAGTTATAATAATGATATTGTGTTTATTATTACGGATATAGTAGATAATATAGCTATTCTTAAGGGTTTTAATGTTAGATTAGTTGCAAATGCTCCTTTAAGTGATTTAAATATATGTGATGAAGAAAATCGTAAAGATGAATTTATGGAAAAATTAGTTAATGAAAATCTTTTAGATAGATCAGATAATGAAGATTTTTTTTATTTACCTCCTAAGTTATTGCAGTTAGATGGTGATCCCTGACTATTTGGAAAAATGTTTAAGTTTTTATCAGAATAATCGGGTAATGGCTTTTGGTAAAGTAGTTAAAGAGTCTGAATTAGAAAAAAATGTTTATAAGTATTTAGAAGAATATAAACCAGATATATTAATTATTACTGGACATGATGCTTATCTAAAAAATAGTAATGATAAGACTGATTTAAAGAATTATAAGAACTCAATTAATTTTGTTAAAGCGGTGAAGGAAGCACGAAGATATGAGAAAAGTCACGAGAAATTATTAATAATTGCGGGAGCTTGCCAAAGTGATTATGAAGAATTAATTAAAGCTGGGGCAGACTTTGCTAGTAGTCCGAAAAGAGTTAATATTCATGCATTAGATCCGGCAATAATAGCAACGACTGTTTCTTTAACAGAAAAGAATAAAGAAGTTGATGTTAAAAAATTATTAGAAAAAACTAAATATGGTAAAGATGGTATGGGTGGTTTGATAGTTAATGGCTTTATGTATGTGGGGTATCCAAGATGAGAACTATATATGAAGCTAGAGAGTTAATTAAAGGTAATTATGGAAAAAGAGCTTTGGTAAAAGCGATAGGAATACGTAATAAAAATGAGATGTTTGAGGGGATAATTAGTGAATGTTATGACAATGTTTTTGTCTTAAACACGAAGATAGGTAAAAAGAGTTTTAGTTATTCGGATGTTTTGGTCGGAAATATCGTGGTAAAAGTAAAATAATTATTGCTTTATTTAAAGAATTGCTTTAAAATTATAGGTAAGTAATATACTTGGGAGGTGTGTTATATGAAAATTACAAAGGTTGTACTTCGTAATAAAGAAAAAGAAGATTCACGTATGAAAGCTATAGCAACAGTTACGTTGGATGAAGCTTTTGTTATTACTGGTATCAGATTAATTCAAGGAGACGATAAAATGTTTATCGCTATGCCAAGTAGAAAGGTATCTGAAGGAGTATACGATGATGTTGCTCATCCAGTAAATCAAGAAACACGTAAAATGTTTGAAGATGCTATCTTTAAAGCATATGATGAAATGAAATCAAGCGGTGAAGATTTAGTTAAAATAGATCTATAATTAAGACTCAAAGTTAAAGCTTTGAGTTTTTTTGTGCTAAAAATTATTATTCATTCATATATATTACTAGGTGATAGAAATGGATAATAGTATGGAAAACACAAAACATGAAATAAAGATTGTCGATCGTAGTTTAATATATTTATCAGGTATTGATAAGATTATAAGTTTTGATAGTGAAGAATTTTTACTTGAAAGTGTGATGGGAATTATCTTACTTAAAGGGGAAAATTTGGAAATAGTTAAATTAGATACTCATGATGGAATTGTGAGTATTAAGGGTGTTATAAATAGTATGACTTATGATAATGATAAAAAGAAAGATTCTGAGTCGATTATAGGTAAATTATTTAAATAATGAATTCATATATTCAGTTAGGTAGTTTAATTATTTCGTTTATTTATGGGGTTTTATTATATTATTTTAATAGGTTTAATAGTAAGATTATTAAGAATAGAAATATTGTTTTAAGAAGTATTATTTCTTTGTTGTATGTATTTGATATTTCATTGTTATATGTAGTTATTTTATATAATTTGAATGATGGAATCTTACATATTTATTTTGTTTTATGTATATTGTTAGGGTATGGAATTGTTTGTGTTAAAAAGTGTAAATAGACATTTTTAGAGATTTTTATATACCTATTATTCTGTTATACTTAATAATAAGGAGAGTTCTATATGACAAGCAATGCAAACAAGAGTAAAAATGTTGTAAAAAAGAATGTTAACCAAGAAAAAAGTCATATTGGTTTTTTGTTGTTTTTTGTTGTTGTATTTATTGTTATTTTAATTGGAACTGTCTTTAATGATTGGGTTCAAATTTATGAGAATAATAAGTTAAATGATGATTTAAATACTTATTATGGTGAATTACAAGAAGAAGAAGCTTCGTTAAATAGTGAAGTAGCTAAATTACAAGATCCTGATTATTTATCAAGATATGCTAGAGAAAGATATGGTTATACTAAAGATGGGGAAAAAATTCTTACAATCGTAGATGGTCGTGTTATAACGGAACAAGATACAGAATAAGCAGATTTGAATCTGCTTTTTTTAATCTTATAGGAAAGTTCTTTAAAAATATCAAAGGCATATTGACGAACATTAGTTCATTACTGTATAATTATCTTACAAGGGGAAGATGGTTATGATTATTAATAAAGCTTATAAATTTAGATTGTATCCTAACGACAAACAAAAAGAATTAATTAATAAAACTTTTGGTTGTGCTAGATTTATATATAACTATATGTTAAGTCAGAAAAAGGATAATATTTTCTTATCTAATTTTGATTTAATTAAACAGATTCCATCTTTAAATGTTAATTATCCTTTCTTAAAAGAA
>CANQOH010000023.1 GCA_947625425.1 uncultured Bacilli bacterium | reverse complement strand
TGTACTCATCGTCCTGCTTATGTTGAATTTGATCAAAATAAATTATCTGGTAAATATTTAAGATTACCTGATAGAAGTGAACTTAACCAAGATATTAACGAAACTCTTATCGTTGAGTACTATAACAGATAGTCAAAGAAAAATCACATTTAATAATGTGATTTTTTTATTGCTCTTTAAATGGCACTAAAACTATCGTACTAGAATTATTTAAATCTAATAACTTAATAATATCTAATGCTTCATCTAATTTTAAATTATTATACATTTCATACATATTATCAGCGACATTACCATAAGTAATTAATTGATCAGATATATCTGAATTAACATATTCAATATCATCATAATCATTAATTAAAGCTGCAATATTACATCTAATTCTTCTTTGTAAATCATCTTCATTTAACGTTAAATTATGCATCTTCTCTTCTATTTTAGGAATTACTTCACTTGGATACTTAGTTTCCATATTAACTTCTAAAGTAACAACATTATTGAAAATATCACGACCTGCTCCAATTGAAACAACTAATTCACTTTCTAATAATTCTTCTCTTAAATAAGAAGTTGAACCAAAATTATTTCTTAAAATAATACTCAAATAAACATTAACTAAACGATCATCATACTTTTTAAATAAACTTTTTGGCATTTTATAACACATTTTAACTTTTGGTATTTCCACATTAGCTTCTATTTCTTGATACTTATCATTAACAGTATTAGGTTCTTTATCACGTTTACGAAGTGGCTTTAAATATGTTGGAAACTTCTTTCTTGCTTGGTTTTCCTTAACAATACCCACTGCTTCACTAGGATTAAAATTACCTGTTATAACTAAAAACATATTTTCTGGATGATAAAAAGTCTTATAAACCATTTCTAATTCTTTCTCTGTAATTGCTTCGACATCCAAAACATCACCCGTAACATAATTTCTTCTTTTATCTTTTTTATATAAAGCTTTATTCATTCCATAATATAACTTATGTCCGGGATTATTCTTACCCATTTTTACTTCTTCACAAATAATGCCTTTTTCTTTCTCTGTTAATTCTTTTGTAAAATAAGGTTTTTGGACATAATCTAGCAAATGATTTAAATTAAGTTCAAAATTATCATAAGCAAAGACTTCATAAGAAGTAAAATCAAAAGTCGTAAACGCATTTATTGATGAACCTAAATTATTAAAATAATCATGTGCTGTAAGTCCATCCCCTTCATTAAAATTAACATGTTCTAAGAAGTGAGCCACTCCATCATGAACCTTCTTATATTTTTTATCACCCTTAACTTTAAACTCTGTATCAACTGAGCCATATTTAACACTTAAAGTTAAATAAAAATTATTTACTTTATCATTTACCACCATATATATAGGAAGACCATTATCACATTTATCATAATAGATTTTTTCATCTATTCCTTTAAGAGTTATCTCTTTCATTATCTTCCCCTCCTAATAAATAAACTGTATTTAATTTAACTTTCTTCGCTAATTCAATTACTTCTTCTTTAGTAACTGTTTTAAACTCTTGAATACGTTCTTCATATAAAGGTAAATTATCTAAATAATTAAATAAATAATTATTAACAATTCCTCCTAAAGTATCTTCACTCATTTTTATTGAAGAAATAACTGTTTTTATTGAATTATCAAACTCTTCATCACTAAATTCGCCATTTTCCATTTCTTTCATGGCTTTATCTACTAGTTTAAGACATTTATTCTTATCTTTTTTATCGATTCCTGCATAAATCATCATTAAACCATCATATTTTTGATACATACTTGAAACCACATAACATAAAGAGTTCTCCTCTCTTAAATAACGATATAATTTACTAGTTAAACTACCACTACCTAAAATAATATTATATAAATGTATAACTAAATCTCTTTCCCTTTTCGTTAAATTAACTAAATTATAAAGCATTATAAAAGTATCTTGTTCATATTTACCAGTTTCTACTATATCAAGACTTTTCTTCTTTACTTTATTATCTACATATAAATCAATTTCTTTTTCTTTTAAAGTTCTAATTGTAAATTTCTTTTTAATTATTTTTACAACTTCATCCATATCTAAGTTACCAACTACATAGATATCACAAACATAATTATTTAAAACATTATTATAAGTATCATATAAACTAGCTGGTGTTATCTTCCCTAAATCTTCTAAATAACCAACCATATAATAACTAGAAGGACTTTCCTTATCCATATTTTCTAAAGCTCTTCTAAAAGCATATCTCGTTGCACTTTCTTTTAAAGATTCAATATCACTTTTTATTCTATTTTTAATTATATTAAAACTTCTTTGATCAAATTTCTTATCTGTTACATTCGGATTTAATAACATTTCAAAAGGAAAAGAAATTACTTCTTCTAAATAACCTTCATAACAATATTTAGGATTTAAAAAGTCGGTAATAAAAGATAACATTGTACTATTACCTAACCTTGTCGTTACTCCTCTAACTTGTGTACTATAAAGATTTTCTAAAGCAATTGATACATCTCTTCTTTTCGGATATTTCTTACTTGAATGCATCAAAATATCAACTAATAAATTATTAGCTGTTATCTCTTCTTTAATAAGATCATTCCTAAACATTATTTCCATTGAACAATTTTTAAATTTATCGGTTTTTATTGTATGTATACGATAAGTCTTACAATCATAAACTTTATATTCCATAAGTCACCTCTAACTAATATTATGTCTTAATTTATTTATTTTATAATTCTATTTCTCCTTCAAATACTTTTGTGGCTTCACCACGCATTAAAATATGTTTATCATCATTCCATTTAATATTTAAAGTTCCACCTCTTAATTTAACCATAACTTCTTTTATTTGCGGATTTTTAAGCATATAAGAAGTTGCTACCGCACAAGCTCCTGTTCCACAAGCAAGTGTTTCGCCACTACCTCTTTCCCAAACTCGCATTTCTAAAGTATTATCATCAATTACTTTAACAAATTCAACATTCGTACGATTAGGATAATAATTATTATTCTCTATTCTAGGACCAACTTCTAATACTAAGTAATCAGTTATTTCATCTACATAAATAACTGTATGAGGATTCCCCATAGAAATATCCATTACTTGATAATTAACCCCATCTACTTCTAAGTTATGTTCACAATCAAGTGAAACATCACTTCCATCATGTAACATAGGTATTCCCATATCAACAATTACTTCATTTACTTTATTATTATCAACTATTAAATCTAAGTACTTAAGACCAGCCAAAGTATCAATTACTAATTTCGTCTTCTTAGTTAAACCTCTTTCATAAACATATTTACCAATACAACGAATACCATTACCACACATTTCTCCCTTAGAGCCATCAGCATTATATATCTGCATAAAATAATCTGCTTTATCCGAATCCTTAATTAATATAATACCATCGGCTCCTATTCCAAAATGTCTATCAGATAACTTAATAGCCATTTTACTATAATACTCATCATTTCTCTTACTTTCTAAAACATCTTTTTCATATAAATAAATATAATCATTACCTAAACCATGCATTTTTGTAAATTTCATATTTAATCACCATTAATATTATACCATGAAAAAAAGGTTCCTTAGAACCTTTATTTTTCTGGATTATAACCTAGTCCACCAATTTCATATAGTCTTGAAACATTTTCTGCTAATTTAACTGATTTTTTACCATTAGATCTAAATAAATCTCCTCTAGATTTAGAACTACTATAATCTTTTAACATATAAATTAAATTTGATTTAACTACAATATAAGAACGAATATCAGATTCAACCTTTTTACCTTTACCACCAGTAGTTACATATAAATCACCAGTATTTTTATAATCTTGTAGATAGTATACTCTCTTACCGTCTTTACTTACTGTTAATTTAGAACTATAAACATCATCAGCTATTTCTTTAGCTTTACCACCTTTAACAAAGTAAAGTGTTCCATTACTATCATCATCTACATCAGCAACAAAAGCATAACCATTTTTATTAGCAGTTAAATATTCTACATCATCAGCTACAGATTTAACATCGCCAACTTTATTACCATTAATCTTAACGTATTTTAATTCATTATCTTCATTAATATAATAAACTTCTTTAGATTCGAATAAACGAACACCATTTAGACTTTCAAGGCCATCTTCAATCTTCGCTGCATCTTTAGTACCTTTTTGATAATATAAAGTATATTCACCATCATCGGCTACAACATAAACAACTTTTTGAGCATCAACATCTAAATCACAAACATAAGCGATATCAGAAGCTACTTTAGTACCTTCTTTACCATTATAGTAATATAAATCATTTTCTCCATCAGTAACTACATAATATAAATTCTTACAAGATTTAGTATCACAATAATAAGTTGATACATCACTAGCTATTTTATTATTTTCTTTTTTACTGATACTATAAGTCATTAAATTAGAATCTTCATCAATATATGTTACAAACTTACCATCTTCACTTAATCTTAAAACACCATTATATTCATCTGTTATTTTAGCTCTATCATCTTTTTTAGCATTTATACTTCTTACATAAACACTACCATCTTTTTCATAAACAATATGCGTAGCATCATATACATAAATATCTGAAACATCAGTATCTAATCTTTCTTTATCTTTTTTAAAATTATAAGAATATAAATTACTGTCTTCATCAATAGCTACTACATACTTATCATCTTCTGTAAAGAAATAATCTTCTACATCAGATAAAACTTTAATAGTTTCTTCTTTTGCTTTAGCATCATATAAATATAAGTCACTATCTTTACTAAATAAAATATATCTATTAGTTGTATTAGCATAGATAACTCCACTTGAAGTATCACCTGCTAATTTAATAGCGTCGTCTTCTTTCTTCGCATTTGGTTTCATTAAGTATAAATCACCATCGTCATCAGTATAAACAACTGAATATTCAACATCTTTACTACCACCAAATACTGAAACTAGTACTGCAAGAAGTAATACAACAACAACAACGCCACACGCAATCATTATATGTAATCCTTTAAATTTACCAAAATCCCTTTTTGAAAATTCAGTAGCTTTATCAACTACTTTTTTACCGCTACTCTTAGCTGTCTCTAAAACTTTTTTACCACTATCAGCTACATTATTAGCTGGTTTAGTAGTATTTGTTTGCTCTTCCATAAATAAACTCCTTACTACGCGAACCATCCTTATCGCTAATTAAATTATAATATTTTAATTAAGCAAAATCAATTACAATTTAATAAATTTATTAATCTCTAATACTATTATATTCTGAAACAATAAAATCATCAGTCATTCCTGCAATATAATCAATAACTTTTCTTTCATCACTAGTATTATTTAAATATTCTTCTGTCATATCATTTAAGAATATTGTAAAAATATGACCTTCTTTATTATTAGTTTTAATATCATTAAGACATTTATCAAATACTTTATTAAACATATCTTCATATAAATCTAACATTTCTTTACTGTTAGCTTTTGCATAAATATGTTCATAATTAAATTTCTTTAAACTCTTAATCGCTTGAAAAATATTACTACTTAATTTTAAATAATCTTTATCTAAACTATTACTTACTAAATCGTTAATTATGGTATTAATAATCTCTCTATTAGTTAAACCTAATACATTAGATATTTCTTTAGGTATCTCTTTAGGATTTATAACATTCATTCTTATCGCATCTTCAATATCTCTTCCGATATAAGCTATAATATCACTTACTCTTACGACACAACCTTCTAAAGTCATAGGTACTAACTTCTTAACCATATCTTTATCTTTATAAGTCTTTTCATACTCTTCTAAAAAAGTATCTTTATCTTTCTTACAAGGACGATATTCATCTAATTCTAATTCCCCATTATGACACATAATAGCATCTAATACTTGTAATGTAATATTACTACCTTTACCATTATTTTCTAAAGTCATTAAAGTTCTAACACTTTGAACGTTATGATTAAAATAACCTTCTCCATTATTTAAACTTATATCATTTAATATCTTCTCTCCGGCATGACCAAAAGGTACATGTCCTAAATCATGTCCTAATGCTGCTGCTTCTATTAAGTCTTCATTAAGTCCTAAAGCTCTACCAATAGTTCTTGCTATCTTACTAACCATTTGAACATGTGTCATACGTTTACTAATATTATCATTATCATTAAAACTAAATACTTGAGTCTTATCCATATATCTTGTATATGATAAAGAATAAACAATACGATCTATATCTCTAAAAAAAGGTGTTCTAAAATCATTATCTTTAACTTCCGTAAATCTAAATGCTTCACTATCCTTAGTTGCCATCTTACATAGATAATTATTTTTAATAGCCATATTCTTTTTTACTTTATCTAAATCCATAAAAACCACCTATTAAAATTATACCAAGAAAAAAAGATATATTAAATATCTTTATTTTTCATAAACTAACTTACCTGTCTTCTCATCAACATATAATAAATTATTATAATCTTTAGAATTAATTGGTAAATTCTTATCTTGTAATCTCTTCTTAATTAAACCATTAACAAAAGAATAAAGAATAGAGAATATTGGTACCCCAATAATCATACCTACGACCCCAAATAAACCACCAAATATTAATAAAGAGAATAATACCCAAAAACTACTTAATCCTGTCTTACTACCTAATATCTTAGGTCCTAATATATTACCATCAAATTGTTGTAATATTAAAATGAATATTAAGAAAGCAATTGATTTACCAGGACTAACTAAAAAGATTAAACAAGCACTAGGTATCGCCCCAATAAATGGTCCAAAATAAGGAATAATATTTGTAACTCCTACGATAACCGCAATAATTAAAGCATAAGGCATATCAAGTAATAACATAGCTACAAAACATAAAATACCGATAATTAAAGAATCAATTAACTTACCAGTAAAGAATCCCCCAAATACACGATCAGTATATCTCACATTTTCTAAAATAATATTAATTGTTTCATTATCAAAAAATGTATATAATAATTTTTTTATTTGTGCTTTAAACTTTTCTTTATCAAATAAAACATAAATTGAAATAATATAACCGATAATTAAATTATATAAAAACTTTAATGTTCCAAAGATACTATTGCTAATCATTGTTAACATATCTTCAAATACAAAATTATCTATTCGAGAATTAACGAATTTACCTAACTTACTAAAGTTTTCATTAATAAACTCAGTCATTCCTTCACTATTACCCGTTAAATTAATTAACATTTCCTTACTATTAGCTAAATAAGTATTAATATTCGTTACTAGCATTTCTAAACTCTTCATTATTTCTGGGAAAAGAAAACTTAAACAAGTTAATAAACATCCAATAAAAATAGCAGAACTAGTAACTAAAGATAAAAATCTAATTACTTTCTTATAATCTTTTTTCTTCTTTGTAAACTTATTAATTAACTTACTATAAACTTTTTCATCAAAGAATGTTACTACTGGATTCATTAAATAAGCAATAACTAAACCATATATAAATGGTGTTAAAATAACAAATATTTTCTTTAAAAAACCAATTATATATCTTGAGTTATAAAAAGCAAAAAATAGTAGTAAAATTCCTGCTAAAACACAAAAAGCTGTTAATCCCCAAGCCAAATACTTATTTTGTAATTTTTCTTTCATCAATTTCATCTCTATTCATAAATTTAATAACTGTTACGTATTATAACACGTTCCTCAATATATTGCATTATTAACTAAATAAACCCCTAATCAGTTTCTTACGATTAATAAACATATAAATAACTTCAAATAACATTAATAAGATAAATAATAATATATAACTACCTAAAACTAATTTATATTTAACATAAACCGGTAAGAATAATGGACCTATCCCAATTACTAAAGATAAAAAAGTTGGTATTAAAGTAATTAATCTTTGTTTAATAATAGCGTTATCATTATTTTCATCTTTACAAATAAAACGATAATCTAACATTAATGAAGTTAAAGAAACAAACATTAAAGCACTTAAAGGAACTAAAAGATTAAAAATAAATAAACTAAAATCTCTATTTAAAAATCCCCATACAATAACTGCATTTATCATAATAAATAACATACTAACAATAATATTACTTAACCATTTACCTAATATAATATTATTCATTCCTATTGGCATTGTTCTAAGTATCTGCATATTATCTTTTTCTAAACTCATAGCTGAAATACTCATTACATTAAAAGTAACAAACATGGCTAAGATCGTTGGACAATATAACTTTAAATAAACTTCATAATTAGCCATTTCTGATATCTTATCTAAATCAACAACTTGTAAGCCAATAAATAACCCAATCGTCAATACTAAAGGAACAAAATAAGAACTAACTAAATAAATCTTATTATTAAATAAATTAATTATTTCTTTTCTAACAATTCCCCATACTTTATCTAAACTTAAAGACTTCTTATATTCAAAAGAAACTTTTCTTTTAACTCCTTTTAACATTGAACATATCTTTAAATAATTATTAGATAATAAAAAACTATAAGCATAAATAATCAAGATAGGAATCACAAGTAATAAAACAAAGAAGAATACATTTCCATCTTTAACCATTAAATAAAAGAAATAATTCATTGGATATATAACATTAAACTTATCAATAAATAAACTAATAAAACTATCTAAAGAACTAACATTAACTTTTCTAAATACAATAAATAAAATACCCAATAATAAAATCCAAAATATTCCTTTTATTAAATAATAATAAATTTTCTTATTAATAAATTTAACTTTTAAATATGAATTTATATAAGCTATTATCGTCGCCATAACAATTGGTATCAATGGAATAAGTAAAGAACTTAATACATACATTAAACCTAATTCATCATTAATACCTTGACCTAAATTAACAAAAGCTAATATTGCTGCTAACATAATAATTGCTACAAATATTAAATTTCTTAAATAGATATTAAATAATTTACTAAAGATAATTTGATATTTTGATAATGGTAAAGAAAATAACATTTCATTATCTTCACCTTTAAAAATAATTGGTTCTATTAAACTAACACTTGTTACTAAACAAAATATACTACTTAAAGCAAAACCAATTACTAAAATATTTATTTTATTACTTATATTAGCTATATTAAAAAATCTATATAATAAATAACCATAAAATATCGCAATAATAGCTATTATAATTGTTTTATTTTCTAAATTACTCTTAACCCCATCTTCTCTAGCTACTTTAATTTTATTAATATCAAATAGCGCTAAAAAATTAACATATAAGAGTTTTAAAAACTTATTCATCGACTACCAACTCCATAAATATTTCTTCTAAACTCTTATCAGCTATAATACGATCCATATCTCCATCAACAATTACTTTACCATCTTTAATAATTGCAATACGATTACATAACTTTTCTGCTACATCTAAAACATGGGTTGAAAAGAAAATAATTTTTCCTTCTTTTGCTTTATCTTTAATTAACTCTTTTAAAGTAAATGATGCTTTAGGATCTAATCCCACAAATGGTTCATCTAATACATATAATTTAGGATCATGCATAAAAGCCGCTATTAAAACTAATTTCTGTTTCATCCCATGCGAATAACTACTTATTAAATCATTTAAATCATCATATAATTCAAATTTCTTAGCATATAACTTAATATTCTTTTCTCTTTCTTTATAAGTCATTTCATAAATATCCGCAATAAAGTTTAAATATTCTATTCCCTTTAAATGTTCATATAAAATTGGATTATCAGGTACATAAGCTATCATACTTTTATATTTAATTGGATCTTTTAAGATACTTATTTTATCTAATAAAATATCTCCTTCAGTAAGATGATTAATTCCCACCATTGACTTTATTGTTGTTGTTTTACCAGCACCATTCCTTCCAACAAAAGCATAGATATCTCCTTCTCTAATACTCATATTTAAATTATCAATGATTCTCTTCCCTTTAAAATATTCAAGACTATAGTTCTTTATTTGTAACATTAAAAATCACCCTTATCCAAAACCTTTTGTACCTCTAATAATCGATCATTAACTACTTTAAAATTCTTTTGATATTCTTTCTTATCAAAACCTAACATAAAAGACGCATAATTAAATTTAACTTTCTTAAATTTACCAATATCACTAATAAAATATAATTTTACAAAACGTAAATAAAATATACTTTTAACATCTAAATACCTAATATTCTTTATTGGTATTTCATAAACTTCTTTTTCTTTAAGTAAAAAACCTCTAAGTTTTATATATACAAAATTATTCTTTGTAACTCCAAAGATACTTCTTCTTGTTACTAAATACAGAAATAAACCAAAAAAGACTACAAAAGGACTTATTAAGATTAATACAGGTACTGTCTTAATTAAAATAACTAATAATATATCATTTAATATTAAAGCAATAAAGATTGCTAATATCGTATTACCATACCATTTAGCATAGATACCCCCATCTATCTTTTCTACACTATTGCGTTTTAAAATACCTAAAAGTGATTCTAAGCCAAATATCATAATATCACCTAACTTCATTTTATCAAAAAAACAGCCAATAAAAAAGAAGTATTTACTTCTCTTTAACTTCCTCTATATATTTAGATAAACTACAATTATCATCATCTTCTATTACTTCAAATACACATTTATTCTTATGCATTATATTAGCAGGAAATATATTACCTTGAGATGTAATTAGTAACAACTTATCATCTTCTACCCCAAAACATAAATAAAAATTACCAATTGTTACTTTTTCTAATAAACTTTGGGTATCACCAACATATCTAACTTTATAGAAATTATTAAATTTCTTTTCTCTAATCGCTTTAATTACGGCATAAATATGTTTACAAAAAGTATTATATTTACAATTACACCATACTAGAATATGACTATCACTAACACAATCAATTGTTACTAAATAAGGTACAGTTCCTTCTACAATTGCTGTATATCTATTATCTATCTTTTCTAAGAAAGAAACTCGTTCATCTTTATAATACTTTTCTCCTCTTTCAATTATTTGTGGTTTAAATAATTTACTTAAATCATCTTTTAATAAATCAAACTTAACTGGTTTTAAATAATTATATTTTTCTTCTAAATGATCATACTTCCCAAATATCTCATTTAAAAATATTTCCATTCCTCTAGGTAAATAACTAAATACCATCGCTAAAGGATCGATTAAGAAATCCCATCCTATAGGTAAAAAGCGATCAAAGATATATTCATGAGGATTCTTAAAATAAGTTAATATTTCTACACGATCGCCAATAATATCATCATTAAAATCATATCTATTATCATATTCTTTTTTAGTTAACTTTTCTACTAACTTTATTGCTAAGAATTTAGTCATCATTTGGGCATTAATATAGTCTTCCATATGACTTTCATCAAAGAAGTTTAAATCTACCCATACAATTTTATAAACTGATAATTTATTAACATAATCTAATCTAATATAGATATTATTTCCATTATAATTATTTAAATAAATAGACATACATAATTCATGACCTCTTTTACTTAAATAATCATTAATCTTATCAAATACTGATTTCTTCTTTTTTAACATTTTTATCATCTACTTTTTTTATTAATTTGTTTATCTATTCTATTCTTAGCTTCACTAGTTGTCTTTATTATCTTCTCTCTTACTTCTTTTAATAATTTTTCTGAAGCTTCAAAATTGAAGGCTGTAACAAGTCTTTTATATAATCCACCTTGTTTCATTAATTTTTCTCTAATCTTCTTAGTAATTTCTTCCGTACTATCTTTTCTAACAGATTTAGCAACTGATTTAAATCCACTAATTATTTTAAAAGAAACAATATTATCAATTATAAATCCAACAAATAAAATAATGGCGATAAACATTAATAAAGATTTATCAATTGAATTTAAGAACTTCATTATCGCTGGATTTAAAATATACATTACAAATAAACCTAATGCCCCAAAGGCCCATATAAGTTCCAAACATATACGTCCATTAATATTAAATTTCTTATCAGAATAATCCCACCATCTAGCTTTAAACAACTTCTCCATTAAATAGCTAGTAAAATATTCCAAAAGAGAACATATAAAAGCTGTTGTTAAAAATAAAACAATTGGATCATCATAATACTTTTTTAAAAGAATTGATATTCCTAAACAACCAACCCCATATATTGGACATACTGGTCCTATTAAAAAACCTCTATTTACCCATTTCTTTGTACAGTAATAGCAATAAACCATTTCCATACACCAACCTAGAAATGAATATATAATAAATAACAAAAAATACATTACTAATGAATCTATCATTTAAGCACACCCACTCTTTTCAATAATACCATATCTTACTTTAAATGACCATTATTATATCTTTCTTCTAACTTTTCTAAAATTTTTTCTTGCCCTTTAAATACTTTTTCTTTAGCCTCGGCAATATTAAACCATCTACCTTCATCCATTTCTGGGTATTCATTTATTATTCCTGAACCTAATGGATATTCTAGTTTAAAGGTATTGCTTTTCATCTTAGTTACATCTAAATCTGCTTTAATTATAAAAATACTAATTAATTTATTTACGGAATTAAGTTTTTGGGAACCTAAAAACTCTAAATCACGAGCTTCTACTTGAAAACCACTTTCTTCATTAAACTCTCTTAAAGCCGCATCTATAGCTTTTTCATCACTATATTCACCCTTACAAATACTCCATTTATCTTTTCCTTCCCAAAAAGGTCCTCCTGGATGTTCTAAATATACTTTAAGTTCATTATTTTCTATTTTATAAGGTAAAATACCAGCACTTCTTTTCATAAACTACTCCTTAATAAAACCAATAGCTACTACTCCGTATTTAGCTTGTTCTCCATCAGTATAAAATCTTTCCATTTCCTTAAGCCACATTTCTTTAGAATAACTATCTAAATATAATCTTTTCATTTCATAATGTTTAACTAATTCTGCAAAATTATCATAATAATCTAAAAAAGTTACTTTAGCTCTTATCTCTTCATCATCTAATGGTCTTTTTAAAAAGACCAATGTATCCCCTACTTTAAGTTTTCTTCTTTTCTCATCATTAACTCTTACTTCAACATTCTTAATTCCTTTTCTAACTATTTCAAAAACATCATTATCTAAATGAACTATCATTTCCATCTTATCCACCAACTTTCATATATCTATATATTATATAACTCCACATAACTAACATAATTATATTCCATATATAAAAATAAATCTTCTTCGTTTTATGTCTAAACAAAAGCATTCCTAATAAAGCTCCTAAAGCTCCACCAAAAAAGCTTAGAATAAATAATATTCTTTCACTAACACGATACTTATTCTTTTTAGCCAACCACTTATCTATCCCATAAATAAGTAAACTAATAAAATTAATAATAATTATATAAAATATTAAATACTTCATTATTAATTCACCTTATTTAATTATAGCAAAAAAAGACCTATATTAGGCCCTTTTTCTTTTCCTTTTTCTTTTACTTAATAAATTACTTTTAAATAATATAAAACCTATTAAACCTAAAGCTATGGCTATAAAACTAACTAAGATAGATATTTTTAATATACTACCAACATCTACTCTTTTAGTTACAATACTAACAGCTTCTACTGGTTCTGATGTAACAACAGGTCTTGCTATAACACCATATTGACTTAAATGAGATGTCACAAAAGTAACATAACCATTATCTATCTTTGCATCAATATATTCAGCAATTTCCCCATCATCATTAACGTAAATTATTTGATAATCTTCATATTCGTCTACATTATCATCTAATTTAATCTTAACTGTATAAGAACCATTCTTCATTGCTACAACTTTTTTACCATTATAAACATTAACATCATATAAACCAACTAATAATTTATCAATTGAATCAGATACCTTTTGGGCAATCTCTTCTTCTTTTAAATCATCAACTTCTAGTTTATACTTAGAATTAACTTTCTTTTCCGAAATTAATATAACGTTATCACTTTCTAAAGTTGAGCTCTTAGTTTCTTCTATTTTAGGTTCTACATATTTAATAACCCCATATCCATTATCTAAAGATATAGTTAAATCTGTCATAATATGACTAGATATCCAAGATTCTGTAACTGTAACTGAAGTCATCTTTGTATAATCAACAACTTGAGTTAAGACAAAATCATCTATATTGTACTGATCTTTTAAATTATTAACTTCTTTTAAAGTATCATAATCTTCTTCAAATTCTAATGTAGTTCCCTCGTATATTTTATTATCACTAGATAATATTAATTTGTCATTATATGAATAATAATATATTGGTAATCCATTAACGACTTTTTTTACATAAGAATTCTGTTTAAACTTTAAAGACCCTTTACCAGTTACTTTAACTTGTTTATTATTTAAATTTAATAAACTAATATTATTATCATTTATTAAATTTAAAGTTAGATTATTTTCCTTCCCACTAGCAAAATAATATATATCAGCTTTATTAAGCACAATAACATTACCTTCACCAGAATAATAAATAGGATCAGTACCGCTACCAAACTCCCTACCCTTACAAATGAATTGTTCTTCATCTAAACTTGAATACAGTTTATAAGAAGCCAATACCTCGCAATCGCCATAAACTAATGCTTTAACATTTATTCTCCCCATAAGCATTAGTAATATCGCAATTACTAAATATTTTCTTTTCATAAAAAATTTTCACTACCTTTACCAAAGGGAATGACTTAATTATATCAATTATTATGGCAAAAAAAAAGAAAAATTATTCTGTTATAACTTTTCTATATATCTATTTGACATTGCTATAAGCCATTTCTAAAATGCTTTCATCCTCTAAAACCTCGGTATTATAATGCTGAATCATACTTTTCATCTTCGCTACCTCAATTAAGTTGCTATCACTAATAGATATAGCTTCTATCTCGTTTCTAAAACCAAATAATGCTTCTTTAAAATCACTAATTTCACTAATTTTTACTATTCCCATAACATAATTATTAACTATTTGAAATCTTTTTAATTCAAGAACTTTAAACTTTGTTCTTAAATTTTCCATTAATTCTTCTTCAGTCATTTTAAATAAATAAAGTAATCATTATTATTAGTGAAGCAATTATTAAAAAGGCACTTACAGCATAATCACATATCTTTTCACCCACAGTTTTATCAAAGAAAACATCTTTATGATCTTTACTATTTACATATATTTTCTCTGTATCTCCTATATTAGGAATAAATCTATTTTTAAAAACGGGATAATTAACATTAAATACTTCGCCATCTACTTCAAACTCATAAACCGGTTGAAAATATTCTTTCTTCGTATTAGGATTCTTAACTAAGTCAATAACTTTTCCTTCAACCATTAAATCATATGTTTTAAAATTATTCTTTCTATTTAAATAATTAAAAATCAAAGTAATAATCATTAAAGTAAACACACTACAAGTAATCATAAAAGTAATAGCATCTGCTTTAACTAAAACTTTATTCATATACAAAATAATCGTTATTAAAGCACTACATCCTATACTTAAAAATAAATACCCATAATTATTTTTATTTAAAGAAGCTAAAAGACCATACAAAGTCGCTCCAATACTTCCACAAAGTATTAAATAAGTATAATTACTTCTTAAACAAACTACTAATATAATGGTTACTATTGCTACGATAAAAGATAATGTATCAAGAATTGTTTCTTTTTTCATATTATCACCACCCATATTATATCATTTATTCTTTTTGATAGGAACAGGATCATATCCTTTCCCACCAAAAGGATGACATCTAAGTATTCTTTTTATACCTAAACAAACCCCTTTAAATGAACCATACTCTTCTATAGCTTCTTTCATATACTGTGAACAAGATGGTGTATATCGACACATTGAATGACAATGTAAAGGTGTTACTTGATATAATTCAATTAATTTAATAAGCAATTTCTTCATCTAATCACCTAACAAACCTATTTTATCATAAAACTTTATAGATAAGATACTCTACTTATGATAAGATTAAAATGGTGATAATAATGGAAATAGGAATCTTACTACCAATATTTTCTTTACCTAGTAAATATGGTATAGGTGATTTTGGTTATGAAGCATATGAATTTATTGATATTTTAAAAGCATATAATATTAAATACTGGGAAATCCTCCCCATTAATGCTAGTGGTATAGGTCCATATTCCCCAACTAGTTACTATGCTCTAAACGAAAACTATATTTCTTTAGATAAACTAAAAGATATGCATCTACTAGATAATGTCCCAGAAAAAGTAAAAAGTAATCGTATTAAATACGATAACTACAAAGAACAATTTTATAAGATAGCTTTCAATAATTTTAAACCTAATGAAGAATATCTAAGTTTTTGTCAAAATGAAGAAATAATCAAATATGCTAAATACATGAGTAATAAAAATAATGAAGATGAAACCTACTATCTCTTCTTACAATATATATTAGATAAAGAATGGAATGAATTAAAAACCTATGCTCATCAAAATGGGATAAATATAATTGGTGATATGCCTATCTATCCTGATTTTAATTCTTGTGAAGTTACAAACTATCCTGAATACTATGAATTAGAAAATGGTGAGATGAAATATGTATCTGGTGCCTCCCCTGACTACTTTAACGAAAATGGTCAAAAATGGGGTCATCCTCTATATAACTTCAATAATATGGAAAAAGATAATTTTAAATACTTAATAAAACGTTACCAAGAATTTCTAAATAGATATGATATTATCCGAATTGATCACTTTAGAGCCTTTGATACATATTATAAAATCCCTATCAATTCAAGTCCTAAAGAAGGATGGTATGTTGAAGGACCAGGTTCTAAATTCTTTGATCAATTATTCAAATATACTACTTGGGATCGCTTTATTGTTGAAGACCTAGGTGATATTAGAAAAGAAACTGAACTACTTCGTGATAAATATCATTTTATTAAAATGAAAATAATTGAGTATACCTTAGATCCAACAAATAAAAAAGACAATTATGAAGATACAACTAATATGGTAATATATACTGGTAATCACGATAATAATACTATCGTTGGTTGGTATAATAATCTATCTCAAGTTGAACAAACTAATTTACAAGAATTTTTAAAAGAACATAATTGTCAAAATGATCAAATAAATATTTCTTTAATTAAATATTGTTTACAAAGCCCAGCTCGTTTAGTTATCTTCCCTGTCCAAGATATTATTGGTTTAGATGAAAACTCTCGTATTAATCTTCCCGGTTATTCTAACGATGAAAACTGGTCATGGGAACTATTAGATTTCAATGATTTTAAACAAAGTATAGAAATTTTAAAAGAAGATTTTCTAAAATAAAAAAGTCTCTAAAAAGAGACTTTATTTTTTAAACAAATCGCTATGACTCCCTGTATCTATTAATAGTAATACTAATACAGAATTATTTTGATATCTATAAATTAATAACCAATTAGGTTCTATATGTAATTCATTACAATTTTTATAATGCTTATTATTTTGTAACATATGATTATGGTATTTTTCATCTATAGGTTGTAGTTTGGATAAATGATCAACTACTTCTATTAATTTGGATATATCTTTTCCCTGCTTAATCATAAGTTTCAAATCTTTTTTAAAAACTTTTGTTGCTTTTACTACATACATAATTGATTTTAATCCTATTTATCTAAATCATCTATTAACTCTTCCATATTATTATAACTTTTATATTTATCTGGATGTTTCTCCATTTTATCAGCTTCTTTTAAAGCTTTAGTCAATTTTTTACTTGGCTTTTCTACATAGATTTCAAAAGGTATAGCTTGTTCTCTAACACTTTGTGCTAAAAATACATTAATAGCACTACTCATATTAAGTCCTAATTTTTTAAACAAATTTTCCGCCTCTTTCTTTAAATTACTATCTACTCTAATATTTAAATTAGTTGATTTTACTAAAGACCCCATAATATACCTTCCTTTCATAAAGAAATTATAACAAAGTAAATTGCAATTGTCAATACAATATCATTACAAAAACTATAAGATTATTTTAAACAAAGTGTCCTAGCCGATTAATAATTATTTCTTTATCTTATTTAATTGCTCTAACCATTCATAATCTTCTATACAAGTTGCAACCTTTATTTTTTTATTAAGCTCTCTTTCAAAAAAAGGTGTTTTATCCATTTTATTAAATCTTTTTAATCTTTCTTCAATCAAAACTGCCCCTGGCCAATTAATGTCTTGAATCCAAGTAAATAGTTCATCTAAATAAGCTATTAATTCACTATCGCTTTTACTAGATATAATAATTGCACAATTTTTCCAAACTAACTTGCAATTTTCTATACTTCTAGGTTGAAGAAACACATTAAAATTCTTTATTTTTTTACCTTCACTAATACCTTTTTGTTGAATACTTTCATCATTATTCTCATTTAACATTTCAATTATTTCATCAATACTCATAATTTGAACACCTCATATATTTTTTAATAAATTAATATAGTTAAATTATAACACCTACTTTAATAAAAGAAAAAGCACTCTATTTTTGAGTACTATATTAAAATTATAAAACCCTTAAGGGATTCTTAAGGGATAAAATAATATTATGGAAAATTAAAAGCCCTAATTATAGAGCTTTATAATCTAAATGGTCGAGAAGACAGGATTCGAACCTGCGACCCCTAGTTCCCAAAACTAGTGCACTACCAAG
>CANQOH010000022.1 GCA_947625425.1 uncultured Bacilli bacterium | reverse complement strand
AGCAACCTTACAAATAAATTATATAATATATTTTTTAAAAAGAAAAGAGCAATTGACTTTGTCAACGCTCTGAAAAAAGAGCAAATTATTTGCTCTTTTTTGTTGTTTTTCTAGGTTTTGCTTCTTCAACTTCTTCTACTTCAGCAGCAACTACTCTTTTAGTAGTATTTTCACTAAGAACGAATCTGTAGAATAAAGCAGCTAGGATACCACCAGCTAATGGTGCTAAAATAAATACCCATAATTGAGATAAAGCTTCGCCACCAGTTAATAATGCTGGACCAATACTTCTTGCTGGGTTAACACTTGTTCCTGTAAATACAATACCAAAGATATGTACTAATGTTAAAGTTAAACCAATAGCTAGACCAGCACAAGCATTTTCTTTTTTAGTTGTTGCTAAAACTACTAAAACAAAGATAAATGTTAAAATAGTTTCAACTAAGAATGCTATACCAGCAGTAACTTTTACAGTTGGAGCAATATATTGTAATGCACTAAGTGCACCAAAACCATTAGCTCCTAAGCTAGTAGCATCTCCAAATACTAGCATTAATACTGCAGCACCAGCTATACCTCCTAATATTTGTAGTACAACATATTCTACGCATTCTAGAACATTCATACGGCCATCAATTAAGCAAGCAACTGATACGGCTGGATTAACATGAGCTCCAGACACTTTACCAATCGTATAAACTAAAGCTGTTAACACAAGACCAAATGCTAAAGCAACAGCTAGTAATGTATATGGTAATGAAACTCCAGGAACTCCAGTAGATACTCCCATTAAGCCACCTATGAATTTATCAAGTGCAACTGCAGTTCCGCAACCGAATATTACTAGTAGCATTGTTCCTACAAATTCACAAATCCATTTTTTAATCATAACAAATCCTCCTTGAAAATATTATACCACTTATTGTCAAATAATGCGGAAATTATGATATAATTTCATTATATATAATAGTTATAGTAAGGAGAATATATGAAAAATTTTATAAAAAAATTAATCTTAACAATTATTTTAGTTGCTCTTTTAATTACTTTTGGTGTCGTAGGTTATTATGCCTATACCGATATTAAAGCTTCAGTTGCTAAAGAATACTTAATGGAAAGATATGGTTTTGATAAAAAAGAAATACTAGCTACTAAAAGTACAGAATATGTTTATGAAGATATCGCTAATTGTGAAACCCTATGGATAAAAAAATGTACTGATGATAAAACTCTTCATTATAAACATACCTTTAAATTAAAAGATGGAACTGAAATTCATGTAACCGAAGATATCGATCGTAATTTTATCGATGATTATAAAGGTGAAGTAAAAAAATATAATCGTCAAGATGAAATTCAAGCTCAAGAAGCCGAAAAAAGTAAAGAAACAACTAACACAGAAAAAGAGAAAAAATAATTTTTCTCTTTTTAATTTTCTGGAACTATATTGGTAACGACATAATCAATAAGTTTTTCACGATTATTTTTTAATTTACCATTTATAATATCTTGATATATATCATTTAATACTTTACCAATATCATCTTGTTTAATACCTAAATCAACTAAATCTTTACCATTTAATTTTAATTCATTCTTTTTAATAAATGCTGTCTTACGATTAAATTTCTTTAATCTTTCATATTCATTATCTATCTTAGCCATTTCACTAACATAAGCAGGATGTTTCGCATATTGATTAGCTTTCTTTATTTTATATAAATCTTCAATATTTTCGACCCCAAACTTTGTTAAGAATTGTTTAACTAAGACTTCATTTTCTGGTACCTTATACTCATGATATTCAATCAACTTAGTAACCTTTTGAATCATTTTTTTATTAAATCTTAATCTATTCATTATTTCACGTGCCATATCAGCACTGCGTTTAGCATGATTAGGATATTCTCCTACTCCATCACTATTCTTAACATAAGTAAATGGTTTAGCTATATCATGAAATAATGTTGCTAGTCTTAATTCTAATTTAGGTTCAACTACCTTTAATGCTACTAAAGTATGTTCTAAAGCATCATATATTTGAGTTGGATCATTTTGTTCAAAATTCTCTAACAATGCTAATTCAGGAATAAACTCAATAAAGATTTCAAAATATTTCTTTATATAAAAATCAGCTCTAGGTACTACTAATATCTTACACAATTCATCTCTAATTCTTTCAGGAGCTACATTCTTAAGTAAGTCTTTATCATCTTTCATAAATATCTGCGTACTCATATCAATACGCATTGCATATTCTCCAGATAATCTAATAGCTCTTAAAATACGTAATGGATCATTAATAAATATTTCATCATCTTCACCATTTAACTTAATAATCTTATTATTTATATCTCTTATTCCTGTACTATAGTCGATTAAACCATCTTCATCAGAATAAGCTAAAGCATTCATTGTAAAATCTCTTGTTGCTAAATCATCCTCTAAAGTATTAGATTTACCACGATACTTAGCAACTTCCATTGGAAACTTAGAATTAACTATTCCCAAATGTGAATCATTTTCACCACAATAGAAAGTATTATAATCTTTTAAAGCATTTTTAATTTTATCTAAAGAAGCATTTGTACTTATATTATAATTAGTTGGTTTTAATTGCATAACCCAATTACGAACAGCTCCACCAACTATATATGCTTCATAGCCTTTTTCGTTTATAATGTTTAAAACTTCATTAACAGGTTTAGGTATAACTATGTTCATATAAGTACCTCCGTATCTTTCTACCCTCTATATCATTATACTTAAATTTGTCAAATTTGTATAGTAATTCTTAAAGAAAAACAACATAGTTGACTATGTTGTTTAATATTTTTACACCTAACTATTACTTAGTTTCCGTCTTTTTCTTACGACCTCTTTTTTTAGGTGTCTTAACTTCTTCTTTAGTTTCTTTAGGAAGTTCTATTTCTGGTTCTTTCTTTTCTTCTAGAACTTCTTCTTTTACTTCAGAAACTTCTTCTTTAGGTTCAACCGGAACCTCTTCTAGTACCTCTTCCTTTACTTCTACCTCTTCAGATTCCTTATTTTCTACTGGTAATTCATTAGTTACTACTTGAGGTTCTAAAACAGGAGCAAATGGTACTACATTATTTGCTACTTTTAAAGCTTTCTTCTGTTTTAATTTCTCATCAAACATTGCAAAGATTATCAAGATCATACCAATTACTAAAATATAGAAATACCAAGGTATTTGAGCCCAGAACTCAGCCGTTAAATAAATAATATTAATTACCATAATAATTAATGCTTCATATAAATAATGATGCCATTTCATTACAAAACTAACTAAAGATACTAAAAATAGGAAACTCATTATAATTAATGCATCAGTTACATCTTTAATAATATAAAAACTTATTATAGATACAACAGCAAAAGCAAAACAACCAAAGAACTTATCAAAATTTCCTCCTATCTTAGTAAAGACAACTAATGAGATTGCCATAACTGCTACATAATAACCTATTAAATATAAAGATTGTAAATCTACTTCATAATAACTTAAAATAGATAAACATAAACCAACTACACTTATAATATTAATGAATTTAAACATTAAATTATCGTCTTTAATATTTCTTATTATATGAACAATAGTCCATAATAATACAATAGCAAATACTAATATATTAGAATAATTAAATACTTGAGCAGCTGTACATATTGCTAAGAAAGACATAAATGAATAAATATTAAAATTCTTATGCATTAAAGACATAACTGTATAAAGTGAAATTAATAAATAACTTAAACCTAAAGTAATTACATTATCATTCATGCCAAATAATGTTAAACTTGTCATCATTGGGATAACTAATAAACCTTCTGATAATTTTTCTTGTTTAATATAGACTAAAGTAAATATTAAAGGAACTAAAACAAAATAAGTTTCTCTTAATAATATAGCTTCTATCATTAATACTAGACTAATAAATAATGATGATAATTGATCTTTTAAATTATCAAAAACAAGTTCTAATGAATATACAAGTAACATTACTACTAAAGGAATATACTTAGCATAATCTAACATATCTGTAATATAAAATATATCTATAAAAATAGCTGTAAATAAAGCATAAATAGCTATCTTAAATATTGGTTTCTTTGTAAAGGCATACATTAATATATAGAAGATAAAACCAACTATAAAAGTCATTAAATAATAAATAGTTTTATTTGGGAAAGCTAAAGCTTCTAATACAAATAATAAAGCAAAGACTCCTTCAACTATATATAAAATATTCTTACTTTTTTCATTCTTCATTACTTTAGTTAATAATACTAAAGGAATAATACCTAATATATAACCAAAATATGGTGATATTTCTATCTTATTTATAATTGTTAAATCTATAATATAAGTAATTATAAAGAAGACAAAATTATATACTTTACTATTATTTTCTTTACCGTAAACATACATAATATAATAATAAATAGTATATAAGCCCATTGGTAAATAATATAATAAACTATCTGTATTTATCATCGCTAGTACTAATAAAAACAATGTAAAATAACTTAAAATATTATTTGGTATTTTATAAGCATCAATATCTATAAATCTTGTATTAGCTAATACATATACTAAGATATTATATATACTTAGAATAATTAAAAATAATAAAGTACTTATATTTAAGAAAGAACTAATAAATGTAATAGCTGCTATTTCAGCAACATAACTCATTATCTTACTAACTTTATCTTTTAACGTTATACCTACTCCTTTATAGAAGAAATCAGATACTAAAAAGACTAAAGCTAAATATAGTAAGAAACCTTCACCACCTATTGAAAGATAATCTCCTATTAATTCAAATGTTGATAAAGATAATAAAATTATTGGTACAAAACATAATGCCAAATAATTAAATACTTTAGCAACTTTTAAAATATTTAACTTTTTATTACAAATATAACCAAATATAATAAACATTACTTGAATTAAAACTAAAACTAAAGTCTTAATAATACCTGAAGTAGTTTCCCAAGATGAAGCTAAAAAGATTATTGAGGCAATAACAATTAATAAAGCTCCAACTATCATTAAAATTGAATTAGATATACGATTTCTATCTTCTTCTGTAGTTGGTTTTTTAACTTCTACTTTCTTTACGACACCTACTATTTTAGATTCATCATATTCTGCTTTATCAAGTTCAAACGTGGCATAAATAGGTGCTCCAGTTAATCTATCATATTTAATAATATGATAAGGATTTTCAAACATTGGATTACCATTTACTGTATTAAATCCTAAAAAACGACATTGATCCAAATAAATAGGTTGTCCATTATGAATATCATAAGCTACTAACTTTCTTTCTTTTTTAGGCTTACTATCTATTGCTTCATTAATAATAATTCCGACAATAATAATTCCTAATATAATTATTAATCCCATATTATCACTTCCATTTTTATTATATCACTAACAACTAAAATTCTTCTTTAATATTATCAATTTTATTTTTTAATCTCTTTAATGAATTAATAAACTTAACATTCGTAAAATCATCTTTTAACTTATACCAACTAGGTTTACTAACTTCAGTATTCTTAAACCAATCAAATACTTTATTATCATTTTTTAATACATAAGAGAAAGGTAATAACTCATATAAATAGTTTTTATTTTTCTTTAAAGCTAAATCTAAATCTTCTTTATCACCAGTATCAATAAATACTCTTAAGCCTTCAACTTTACCATAAATCTTACTACCATATAAAGTCCTCTTAGGCATATATTTATATAAAACTAAAATAACTATTACTGATATAAAACTTATTAAAAAAGCTAAAGTATAAATTAAATTTCTTTTAAATGAAGGTACTAATAAGCCAAAACATATTACAACTACTAATAAAGTAGATAATACAGTATATAGTTTATTATTCTTCTTATTTAAATTATTTATATCAATAAAATCTACTAAAGTAGTAAGAATCTTTAAAGCAAAAACTCCTATAATAATTGATATTGGAAATAAATATAATTTATTAATTTCCATAAAAGGAACTAAAGTAATAAGAATTAATATCATCGCTACAAAGACAATTAATATATCTTTCTTTTTATCAGCTTCTAATTCATAATATTCTGCTTTTGCTTCATTATTATTAATTAATGGTAATAAATTAGTTACCATTCTATGATATCTATATTCTAAATCTGTAGAACTAATCTTCTTTTCTAAAGTTTCTTCTTTTTCTATTTCTTTTTTAGAAGAAACTAAATCAATATATTCAGCTAAAGATACTTTAACATTCTTTCTAAATAATGATTTTAAGAATAACTCTTCTTGATAGTTATCTCCATCATAATCTTTAACTCTTTCTAGATAAAATTCATTATTCTTTTCTTCAACTATTTTTATATAACCCTTATTAGCCATATAAAGTAAGAAAGCAAAAATATCATCTTTAACAACTTTTTCATTTTTAACTAAAGCAATATCTAAAGGTGTTAATTCTTTAGGTAAAATAAATGATTTAATAATATTAATTTTATAATCTTTACCATATCTATACCAAATATAATAACTAATTAAAGTTAAAACTACTGGTAAAATAATAACTATTGAATTAAGAACACTTAAATATATTTGATTATATTTAACATTTAATTCTAACTTATCCCCTTTTAATAAACTTTTCTTATAAGAACCAGTAATCTTATAACCATCTATTTTATAATCTATTTCATCAGTAATATCTTCACCATCATAAACAAAACTTATATTTTCTTTAGTAACCGAACTAGGTAAATTAATTACAAACTCAGTTTCCCGAATAGTACCATCATAATTATTAACTATCTCAATATTATAATAATCAGTTCTATCATTATTAGGTAATGTATAATCTAATTTATAACTAGCATTAGTCTTCCCCTCACTATTTATCGTTACTAATCTTTTATTCGTTGTTACAACATCAAAATTAGTATTAATTTTTAAATTACTAACATTATAAGGCAACTCTTTATTTATAATTGCTTTTAATTTATGAAAAGATACATCTATATTTTCTTCTACATCATAACCATTTTTATTATTAACAGATACTTCTACTTGATATTTATCTATTGTATAATCACTAGAAGCCATACATATTATAGGTAAACATAGTAAAAAAATACTTAATATTATTATTCTCTTTTTCATCATATCACACTACCTTATTTTTATATATTATACCATTTATAAAAACAAAACTATACACTTTTTATCATTTGTGCTACAATACGCAGTAGGTGGTTTTAGATGTTTAATAAAGGCAAAAAGAAAGAACAAAAAAAAGAACTTACACCTATTGAAATTCTTGAAAATAAATATGTCGATAATTTATGTGAATATGTTGAATTTAACGAAAAATATTATGAACAATTCAATATTCAAAGAAGTGAAGAACAAAGAGAAAAATTAATTGAGGAATATAATAATGCCATTTCTGAAATAGTTAGATATTTATTGGTTAAATTCCCAGATAGTACTTTTAATAGTAATTTACCAGCTGAAATAGTTGTAACTGATATGTATGAAAACTTATCATCTGTAGCTTTCAATATGTTAAGAATTCCTTCATATCCAGGTATAATTGATATTATTAGAGGAACTTATCCAACTCATTTTCATACTGAAGGAGATAGAGTAGTTGATGCCGAAGAAGTTCAAGTCTTACCAGGTTTACTACCTTCATTAAGAACAGAAAAGATAAATAAAATATTTAAAGGTTTAACTGTTAAAGAAACTAGAGATTTATTAAAACAAATGCATGTTTTACCAATAGCTAATGATTTAGAAAGAGTAATAAAATCTTACGATGATCGAAATAAAGTATATAAAAATTTCTTAAGAAGTGTTATCTATTCATTACTAAGTAAAGCTCATACTGAAGCTGATATCAAAAGAGCTCGTTTATTCGCTGCTAGTTTCGATGTCGACTTTGACTTCACACCTTATGAAGCCTTAGTTACAAAAGATAACAAATTAAAACTAGATTAAACATAAAAACTGTTAATAACTTAATTTTTATTAACAGTTTTTCATTTCCTTAAAATCATATTATTTTTTAACTAATTTTCATCTTTTCATCACATAATTTCTTCAACTTTTTTAAACAATACCTTAAATTATGTTATAATTAAATGTAGGTGGTGTTTTAAATGAAAAAATTATTATTGTTAATTATTGGTCTACTTCTACCAATAATTGCATTCGCAGCTCCAAATCCTGATGATTATACTTCAATGAACTTAATTGAAGCAATTAATGGTGAAGAAAGTCTATTTAGTGGAACTAATGGTTATACTTCAATTGATTTATCTCTTGATAGAGTTAATGATTCCGATGATCAAGTAACAGTATATGCCTTTATTGGTTTTGGTTGTCCTCATTGTCATGATCTTTTAACATTCTTAAATGAAATAGCTCCAGAATATGATTCTAAGTTTCAACTTAAAGCTTATGAATTATGGAAATCAGAAGGTGCAGCAGACAATGGTAAATTAGCTAAAGCTGTTCAAGACTTTGTTGGTACAGATGTTATTAGTGGTGATATCGAAAACGGTAATGGTGTTCCGGTAATTATCATTGGTGAAACTGTTCTACAAGGTTTTGGTGAAGACTACGAAGAAACAATAAAAAATGCTATTGATACAGAATATGCCAAAGCTAAAAATGATCGTTACAATATCTTCGATGCCATAAAAAAAGCTGAAGAAGAAGCCTTAAAAGCAGAAAAGGCTAAAAATTTAGGTATAATTATTTGGAATGGTGTTATTGTAGCCATTGCTACTCTAGTTGTAATTGCATTTGTTAATTACCAAAATAATAAAATTCATGATCGTATCGATGCAATCTATAGAAAACTTGGTATTCCAATTGAAAATGAAAATGATAAAGAAAGCCTCGTAAAAATTCAAAAAGAAGAAGATGAAGAAGAAGGCGATGATGAATTTAAAGATGCAAATGATTATGAACTAAGAGAGACAAAAACAACTAAAAAGAAAACAACTAGTAAAAATAAAAGCAAGTCAAAGAAATAATGACTTGCTTTTTTAATCCCTATAATTCGTGATTTTTTATCTTTTCAACAATTCCATAAACCATTGTAATACGCGTTGGTACAATATACTTAACTTCTAATATATCAACTAGAGATTTAACACATAAGCGCATTCCTCTAGCTCCTCTCCACCAACCTTCATTTTGGGTTCTTTCACAAACTTCATCTAAAGAAACATTATAGAAGAAATCACGATCTAGTTTATCCATTGTTTTAACATCTAAAGAATAAGGTTGTAATGGATTATCACAAAATTTATTCTTTGTAACTGGATACTTTAACTCTTCATAAAAATATATATAATCTCCCCCAGCTAATATCAAAACATCAGCTTTATTCTTTGGTACACTAACTAATTTCTTAGTTTCTTCTACCATTAAATCATAATCAGTACTTGCTTTATCTGTTTTAATATCCGGAAACATATCCGTAGTATCCATAGCCCCAAAAGAAGAATTAGCTTTCTCAATAATCTTTTTATCTTCAACTATTGATAATTCTGTAGATCCTCCTCCGCCAATCATAACAGCTACTTTACCCTTATAATCAGTATTTTGAATAGCACCATAAACCGTAAATTCATTTTCCATATCCGAAGTAACTATTCTAAATTCAAAACCAGTCTTATCTTTAAATGCTTTTAACCACTCTTCTTTTTGAGTAGGAGTTAAATTTCTAAATATACTAGTTCCAAAGACATATGTATTTTCTTCTTTTATCTTATTAACGAAATCAAATAATAGTTTTTTATCTTCTTCATCTATTTTATTTTCTTTTTTATAATGGTTTTTAAATTCAATTGTTTTAAAACCTAAATCACTAACAATACCATTTTCATATAAGTAACCTTTAGTATTAGTACTACCTATTTCAATAATTACAAACCTTTCCATATCCCACCTCACCTTAATTATATCACATGATTCAAGATATTTATGGTATTATATTAACTGGTGATATTATGTTAAATATTAAAGAAGGAATATTAGATTCAATAAATAAATGGAATAATAATTACTATATTGTTACTGATTTTGATCGTACTATAACAGCTGGTGATAGCGAATCATCTTGGGGTACGCTATCTAAAAGTAATAGTGTTCCCAAAGAATATGTTGAAGAACGTCAAAAACTATATAATAAATATCGTCCTATCGAAATCGATTTAACTTTAGATTACGAAACAAAAAATAAACTAATGATTGAATGGTGGACTAACCATATTAATCTATTTATAAAATATAAATTACAAGAATCAGTAATAAAAAATACGGCTCAAAATCCTAATATGATGAAATTTCGTGATGGAGCTCAAGAATTTTTAAAGAAAATGCATGACAAAAACATCCCTATTATAATCATCTCCGCCGGTATCGGTAATTTCATTAAAGAATTCTTAATTCAAAATAATGCTTTATATGACAATATCTATATAGTAGCTAACTTTATTAAATTTGAAAACGGTATTGCAACAGGTATTTCCAATAATATAATCCATTCTTTAAATAAAAATGATATAAGTATTCCTAACGAAGTAAAAGACTTAATTAAAGATAAAGAAAATATTGTTCTATTAGGTGATGGAATAGATGACATTAAAATGGTTAGTGAAGATAAAAAAGATCCTACCCTAAAAATAGGTTTCTTAAATGCTAATACAGAAAAAGATTTTAATGAATATATGAAAGCTTTTGATGTCGTTGGTCACAATAACGCTTCCTTTAACGAATTAATGAATACATTTAATATTTTCAAATAAAATTGTAGTTTTTATTAATTAATAGTATAATCTTTTGTGGTGATTTATATGGCCGAATATTTAGATGTTAGAACTAATTATAATAAAGAATTATTACAAGATGCTGCTAAATGTATAAAAGACGGTAAATTAGTTTTATTTCCTACTGAAACTGTTTATGGTATCGGAGCTGATGGTTTAAATGAACAAGCCGTTAAAAATATATTTATTGCTAAAGGAAGAGCTTCAGATAATCCTTTAATCTTACATGTTTCAAGTAAAGAAATGATTGAAAGAATAGCTAAAGATATTTCTCCATTAGAACATAAACTAATTGATAATTTCTTCCCAGGTCCTTTAACCATTGTCTTAAATAGAAAAGATATTGTTCCAAATGTCGTAACTGCTAATCTTGATACAGTTGGAATTAGAATGCCAGAAAACAAAATAGCTCATGATTTAATTGAACTATCTAATACACCAATCGCTGCTCCAAGTGCTAATATATCAGGTAAACCAAGTGGTACTAATATAAACGATATCTTTAATGAATTAAATGATAAAGTTGATTATATTATCGATGGCGGTGATACTAAAATTGGTTTAGAGTCAACAGTTATTAGAGTTATTGATAATGAAATTAATATCTTAAGACCAGGTAAAATAACATATGAAGATTTATCCAAATTTGCAAAAGTAAACGTTTCAAGTCATGTTTTAAAAGAAGTTGAAAAAAATGATGTTGTTTTATCACCAGGTATGAAGTACAAACACTATGCCCCTTCTACTAAATGTGTCTTAGTATATAGTGATAATCAAGATAAATTAATTAGTAAAATGCAAGAATTAGAAAATGATAACACACTAGTTATCACTAATGATAAATATGTAAGTAAGTTTAAAAATGCCATCGGTTATGGTTCAACACTTGAAGACATATCACATAATATCTTTAGAATCTTAAGAAGTGTTGATAAAGAAAATAAAGAACTAGTTATTATCGAAGGTGTTAAAGCAACGGGCCTTGGTCTTGCTATAATGAACCGTCTAATCAGAGCTTGTTCCCATAATTACATTGAATTATAAAAAAGTTAGCAATCGCTAACTTTTTACTTTACTTAAATATAATGAATTTGCTATTATTCCAATTATTGAAATATTAATCATTATAAAATATATTATTGAATTATCAAGTGTATTAGGAACTTCTTCAGAATCAACTGGTTCACTATCAACCGGTTTACTAGATTCTTCAGAAGTCACATTATCAGTATAATCTGAACTACTATTACTATTAGTACCATCATCAGGCACTTCAGCTAAAATATATGTACTAAAGTGATTAGTTTCAAAAGATCCTACATTATTAGTAGTACTAAGTTTATATTCTTCTATTTCACCATTATCATTAATATAATAAACAGTTAATTTTTTACCCTTAAATTTATCAGGTATTGGAATAGATACTTTAAAACTACCATCTGTATTAGTTACTTTTCCATCTAATGAGCCAGATAAAAGACTTATATCATAAGCTTCAAATTCATTGTTAATTTTTTCTTTTATTTTATTATATTCATCATCTGTTTCATTAACTTCATCTACTTTAACTTTCATATCATCAGGTACATCACTAGCTATCGTTTCTACTTTAATATCAGTATCAAAATCTTGAGAAACTTTATTATTATTTGTTTTCATTTTACTACTATCTCGTAAAACAAAAAACGCTTTTGTTAATCCATGATATGTAATATTAAAGTATTTCATATCTCTAGAAGAATGGCCTTTTAAAAAATATAATTCATCATTATTTTTCATAGCTTCTTCATCAAGAAAGGAACAATCGTTACGTTCCTCAGGATTAGGAAAAATTATTTCGCAAACATTTCCACCTATTTCAATTTTAAAATTATAACCAGGTAATTCTGCTTTAAGTCTTTTTTTAGCCGCCTCTAACAATGCTTCAGGAGTATTTGCAGTATCAGTTGGAACATATAAAACATCATTAGCAGATATAGCAATATTACTAATATAATCTCCTTCAATTTTGTACGGATCATTTTGAGAAGAAGCAAAATATAACACATCCTTATACCATAAAGAGAAACTATTTGATTCATGAACTATAAAAGGACCCCAAGTAGCGCCACCACTACCATGAAATTTAATATCAATATTATAATTTGAAAAAGACTTTTTAAATTCAGGTATAAAATCAAATGCGGAATCAAAAATATTATGGAATCCAAATTCACTTTCAGTTTCATTATAATATTTTGGATTATTAGCCCAATATTTTAAATCGTTAATATCATCAAGTTCATATCCAGCAATATTAGGGCCACCAACATCAGATTTATCAACATGATTTTTTGAATATTTTTCAAGCTTCTTAACGTAATTATTAACTATTTTTTGAATTTTAGAATTAGGCTTAGTCCACTTAACTTTAACCTGATATTCTTCAAACCCTACGTTACTACTAGCAGTAGGATCATTAACATAAAAATCAAAACGTAAATCACACACATCAAAAGAACTATTACAATTTTCTAAATGAATGTCTAAAATTCTATCTTTATCATAATCAATGTTCAATGCCCACAACACATCAGCATAGTTTTTATTAATAGGTTTAACAGCGTTAAGCGTTAATACCCCCCCCGGTGCAATTCTTTCTAATTCTTCATCATTCACATATCGTGCATCGACTTTTGGCATAACTACCAAAGACAAAATCAAAACAAAAAATAATATAACTTTTTTCATAAGCATCCCTCTTACAGCAAATTATAGCAAAATCACCTTCAAATATCAAGCAAATAAAGGGCCAAAAGGCCTTGAATAAAAATGTCATCAAAAGACAAAATGTAAATATAAATGCCAATTATACTAAAGATTTACGCATAAATATCTAGAAAAATGTAAATTAAAGCTTTTGTTAGTTTACATTTGTACTCCTAAATATAGTGAATTTTCTCTCATTTTCTGTTATATTTATTATAAGAAAATATATCAAAATGTCAAAACAACAAAGTTGTATTTTCTAAAGAATAAGGAGGGAAAATGATAATAAATGAGGAATAGATTAAAATCTATACTGTTAACCGTCTCGGTATTTACGTTAATCTGGCTCACAAATGTAAATGCAGCAACTATAAAATTAAAAGATGTTGTCAATGATCCAACTGGAAATCTGTATAGAACGACTTATGATCTATTGATTGAAAGAGATGATATGGACTACATAAATCGAGCAGATTTCAGTAAATTTGAAGACTTAATATTCGTAACATTAGATAATGTCTATATTGAAAATGGTAAAGTATTTAACTTTTCTAGTGATGATAAAATAAACAACTTATTTATTCAAAACTCAGTAGTTAATATTTCAACCTTTAACTTAGATAATGTTGAAAACGTTAATGTCTATCACTCATTTAATATGGGTAATATGATAGATAGTGATAAAATCCCATTTGGAACAGGCACCTTCTTAAATGAAGAATATGTAATTGATCCTCAGTATGATGCCCGAATAAATAAAATTGCTAAAAGCATATATAATAAGAGTAATAAAACTACTGAAGATATTATTAAAAAAACAACTTTATATGTTATAGATAATATGACATATGATGAAGATTGGATATATGAAGATTTAAACTTAAATGATGCAATCTTAAATAAAAAAATGGGAGTTTGTGAACATTATGCCCATCTTGAAAGTCAAATTCTTAATAAACTAGGAATATTCACAGTTAATGTAGTTGGTTATGTTGATAAAGCTAATCCTAAAACCTCAACTCATGCCTGGAACGTATTATATGTTAACGGTAAATGGTATAGTTTAGATGTAACTTGGTTAGATACTGAATCACATAGAGAAAACTTAGTAAATAATAAAGATGATAAATATTATATGAGACTATTAAACGATAAAGAATTTAATGAAGATCATGTAATGTACTTCACAAACTTTAATTTAATACCAACAGCTTATAGAGTATCAAAAATGTCTATAGCTAATCCAGTTAAAGTAGTAAAAACAACTTCAACTAAGCAAAATACATCAGCTGCTAAACCAAAAGCAGCTCCTGAATTAGAAAACCCAGCTACTGGAGCATTTGTTAGTTTCTTCTTATTATTAATAGCTTATCTACTTGCTAGATATATGTTATATGTATCTAAGAAGAAAACAGTATTCTACAGAATATAAAAAGGAGAACCACAAGGTTCTCTATTTTTTTAACTTTAAATCATAAAAAGATATAATCAATGACCCTAAACTATTACCTAATATCATTACAAGTAAGTAGTAAAACATTTTAAATGAATAAACACCAGCTATACAAAAATAAAACATATTAGCTACGCAGTGTTCAAACCCACACAATATAAATGCCATAACTCCCATAAAGATTGTCATATATTTCCCTATTACATCTTTTTGCTTTTTATAATTATTAACAGCTATATACATAATCATTCCACAGAATATAGCTAAAATAAAGATACTTAATAAACTATCATCTAACTTAACATTAACTAAGTTTTGTGCTTTCTCAATATAATTACTAAATCTTGTTAAACGCATTACATTACCTACTATAAAAGTTCCTATAAAGTTACCTAATAAAGATAATAATAACTCAATAACATAACTTAATTTATTATCTAATAAATAACCTACCTTACCAGTATATAAATTAAATGAATACATACAAACAGTTAATAAACCAAATGAAAATATAAAAGAACCTACTATTTTATTATCTATAGCTAAATAAGCAATTCCACCCATACCTATTAAAATACCAGCGTATATTCCTTTTATTATAAAATCTAAATACTTCTTCATACGATACCTCTACCTTCTTAATTAATTATATCATTTATAACAATTATTAGGTAATAACTATAAATTATAGTAAGGATTTTCTAAAAGAAATTAAGAATGAACAAAAAAATTTTATATATGTTTTCCAATTGCAACATCAACGTTGTCGTAATTAAGTTAGTCTAATTATTTAGAATTATTTTAGATAGATGATAAATTTTTGCAAGAAGTCCTTGCAAAATTATCCTAGAATCATAACAAACATTCTTAGATAGAAAATTTAAAATGCATAAAAAAACTAGTCCTTGTAGAACTAGTCTATTTTTTAAATGGAGCGATTGTGGAAGATATCTACAACTTTTGCTCATAAACATCTGATATATAAATATCTAATAGACCAACATAAATTTATTTAAATGCCTTAAAAAAAGTTCATTTTTATAGTAAAATAATATCTAGGAGTTGATAATATGCAAAATTATTATATTGATCTTGGTTCATCAACAATTAAAGTTTATTATTATGAAAAAGAGTTAAAATTACTAGAAGAACATTCCATATATTTTAAAAATGATTTTGATGCTGAAAAAGGTATAAGTGAAAGTAATTTAAAAGAACTATGTAATTACTTTGAAGAAATAAAGAATAAATATGGTTTAAAGTATTACAATACTAATATTTTTGTTACAGGAATTTTTAGAAATTTAATACAGGTAAGAAAACAAGAATTAGTTAAGTTATTTAATGATAAATTTGATTTGCATTTCAATATTATCAGTCATGGTATTGAAAATTATTATTTAGGTAAAGCTATGGAAAATGATTATAATGACAAAAAAGTTTTAATCATAAATATGGGTGGTAAAACTACAGAATTAGTTACTTATGTTGGTACAAAGATAACAGATACAATGAATTTAAATTTAGGTGTTGCAGATTTATTAAATAATTTTAGTGAAGTAAATAACCAATATAGTGGTAATACAGTAGAAGAAATGGAAAATTTCGTAGCTGAAAAGTTATCTACTATTGAATTAAGTAAAGATTATGATTGTGCAATATTTACGGGCGGCGAAAAAAGATTTGAATTATTAACAGGGTTTAATTTAGTAGAAAACACTTTATTTAACGATAACATTCATAAGTATATGGTAAGTTTAAAAGATTACATTAAAGGTACAAAAAGAGTATTTAATGATATTTCACTTGAAGAACTATATAACTTAATGCCTTCAAATCCTAAATGGATGGATGGAGCGAGAAGTGGCGCCATCATACCTTTAGTTTTATTTAAAATGACTAATGTAAAATGGATTATACCATCTGATTTAAACTTAATAAATGGTGTAATTAATGATTTAAAATAAGTTTTGCTTAAGATTAAAAAATAGTAAGATTCTTAACCACTAAAAATATTAACAAGTTTATCAAAACATCCTTATAGAAATTTTATTGAAAGATAAATTACTTGGACATATTGATGGATATTATACTACTGATGAAAAGATACAATAATATCTCAATTAAATAAAATATTAAATAATTAAGCAATATTAAAAAAATAATAATACAAGCATTTAAAATTCCTGACACCGTCTGGGATTTTAAATAAGTTATATAAAGCATACTAGCAAATTTAATAATAATGATTTTTTGCAAAATGATGTTGCAAAATTTCAAGTTTGTAACAATAATATAATTCCATTGCTAAACAAATCTGTTGCATTTCTTGCGACATTTTTCAAAATGAGTGTAATAAGGAGCAAAGTATTAAAATGTTGCTTGCATATAAAAACGCCGCACTATTAATGCGACGATTTTTTCAAATGGAGCAATTGTGGAAGATATCTACAACTTTTGCTTAAATTAACGCTCAAGATTATCTTTTTTAGTTTCATTTAAAACTTTTTCTACTTCATTAATTAATTGTTCTTTATCAGGAATATAGTAAGTATAAGTAGAAGCAAAAATATTATTGGATAAGCCACCTAAAGCAAACTCTAACATTATATTATCTTTTTCAGCACATAAAATGATACCAATAGGTTTTCCATCATCTTCTGAATTTACAACTTGTTCGTAATAGTTTAAATACAAATTCATTTGTCCTAGATTTTCTGCTTTAAGATTATTCATTTTCAAATCAATTAGTACATATGATTTTAAAAATTTATTATAAAATACCATATCAACATAATAGTCTGTATTATTAAGTGTAATTCTTTGTTGTGATCCAACAAACATAAATCCTTTACCGAGTTCAAGTAAAAAATCTTCAATGTGTCTTATTAGTTTATATTCCAAATCTTTTTCTAAAATTGGTTTTTGTTCTTTGATTCCAAGAAATTCAAAAACATAAGGCTGCTTAACAATATCACTAGGTTTATTTAAAATTTGACCCTCTTTTGATAACGCTAAAACTTTTTCTTTATTAACTTTACCATCTGAAAGAAGTAATCTTTCAAATAATGAAGTATCTAATTGTCTTTTTAATTCTCTTACAGACCAATTTGAATTACTACATTCTTTTTCATAAAAATTACGTTTATCTTTATCCTTTATAATCATCAATTCACAATAATGTGACCAGCTTAATTTTTCATTTAATTCATTAAAGTTTGGATATGTTTTATAGAAAACTCTCATATATTTTAGGTTAGATATAGAATATCCTTTTCCTAAATATTTAGTAAGTTCATCTGATAACCCTTTTAAAATTTCTTTGCCATATTCTAATCAGTTGTTAAATTCATTTTCATTTGATACTATTATTCTTCCTATATTCCAGTACACATAAATAATAGACTTATTGATTTCATTAGCTAAATTAGATTTAACTTCTTCTACTAAATTAGTAATTTCCTGAATCATTTTATTGTTGCGTTCTTCTAACATAATTGCTCCTTTTTAAAATTAGTCAGACGCGTCTGGCCAATTTTTTTATTTAAAATCCTAATAATATTTTATCATATAAATTGCTAAATAGTGTTGATATTAGTTAACTTTCTGATTATTTTGTCTTTGACAAAATTATTAACCCCCTAGGAATTTTGACAAGTATATCAAAATATCTTGTGATAATTTTTTATTCCAATAAAAAATCATCTCTATTTAGAGATGAAATATATTTGAATGCCCGAAAAGTTCGAACAGATTCGTCATTGGAGCAGGTGATGGGAATCGAACCCACGTTATCAGCTTGGAAGGCTGAAGCTCTACCATTAAACTACACCTGCAAATTAAGTAGGCAATATTAATTATAACAGATTTTTCTTAAATTGCAAGAGTTTCAGCCTACTTTATTTATTTTAATGAGAATTAATATATTTTCTTACTTCTTCAGCATCATCTAGGTGTATTTTTTCATGACCTATTATTTGATAGTCCTCGTGTCCTTTACCTAGTATTAAAACAACATCATCTTTTTGTATCATATCTAAAGCTTTAACTATCGCTTTTCTTCGATCAAGTTCTACTTCATAATTATCAGTTTTAACTCCAGCTAAGATATCATTCATAATCATTTGTGGATCTTCTGTACGTGGATTATCACTTGTATAAATAACATAGTCAGAGTTTTCCGCAGCTATTCTACCCATAATTGGTCTCTTCTTAGGATCTCTATCTCCCCCACAACCAACTAAAGTAATAACTCGACCCTTTTTATTTTCGGTAAAAGCATTAATTATCTTCTCTACTGCATCTGGTGTATGAGCATAATCAATAACCGCTTCTCCATCTTTAACTTTAATTTGTTCACATCTACCTTTAGGTGGATATACATCTTTAGTTACTTTGATAATCTCCTCTACATCATAACCTAAAGAATTAATTAAAGATAAAGCTGTTAAATAATTATATACATTAAATGTACTTCTTAGATTAGTATCTACTTCATATTCCTTACCATCTACACTAAATTTAATATGTGTCCCATGTTCTGTATCATTATATGAAATAATCTTATAATTATCTCCCTTTTTGCCTAATGTTTTAACATTATTATAATCTAACCACTTATCTCCATAACTATCATCCATATTAACAATCATAGGACCTTCTAATTGTTTTAAAATTAACTTTTTAGCAGCTAAATAATTATCCATTGTTACATGATAATCTAAATGATCTTGTGTTAAATTAGTAAATGCCGCTACTTTATAATTTATTCCTTTAACTCTTTCTTGATGTAAGGCATGAGAACTAACTTCCATCATTACATTCTTACAACCCTTTTCTTTAGCTGTAAGTAAAAGTTCATATAAATCTAA
>CANQOH010000021.1 GCA_947625425.1 uncultured Bacilli bacterium | reverse complement strand
GTTTTTCGTTAACTCAATTATACGACTTGAATTACTTTTTTTATATAGAATTGTTTCACATCAATTGTAACACTACAGATAAATTATCTTAAGGCACGAAAATAATATTTTAATTTAATATTATAAATGATATAATATTTTATGGAGATGTAGGAGGTATTATGAAAAGAAAATTTATATTACTTTCTGTTTTTATCTGTTTTATTTTATGTGGTTGTACTCCTATAGAAGATATGACTTTAGATGAAATAGTTGATAATGGTGTAAATCGTAAAGTAGAAGTTTACAATACATATCGTAAAGGTTATAAATATAATGTACCTAAAGGCCTTAAAGTTATTGATAGCAGTGAATATAATGAAGTTTTAAGAAGTATTGATTATACATATTATTTATATGTTGATGCTGTAAGTTATTATAATAAAGTAATCGAGCCTTATGAGGAGAATGAATTAGCTTTTATTTCTAAACAAATTAGTCATGAAGATAAGTATGGATATTTGGAAATAAATGAATTATCTGAGGAAAAGTATTTTATTGAAATTATGTATAATTATGCTAAAATAGAGGTAATAGTAAAGGAAAAAGATATTAATATAGCGGTGTCTTATGCACTTAGTGTTTTATCTTCTATTAATTTTGATACGAATGTTCTTAAAACTTTACTAGATGAAGAAGTTTCACAATTTAAAGATTATGAATTTAATATTTTTGAAACAAATAGTAATAATGAAAATAGTGAATATATGGATGCTGTTGATTCAGATGTATATGAAGAAGAAGAGATTCATGATACAGATTTAATTAATTAAGGTGGTGTTATAGATGGGATTGTTTGGCAAAATAAAGAATATTTTATTTGAAGACGATGATGAAGTTGGTGAAATGCCAGTCTATACTAAAGAAGATGTAAAAGAAGTTCAAAAAGCAATAGAAGAAGAAAATATCCAAGCGCCTTTTGATCCAAATCCTATTAATTCAACTAATGATGCGCATTTTAATAATGTTAAAAGAGATATTGATATGCAATTTGATGATAATGATGTAATAGGGGAAGTTGAAGGAGCTAAAGAAGTTATTCAAAGTCATAGTGAGCCAGAGGAAACTCCTTTTGAACCAGTAAAGCCAAAAGAAGAAAAGAAATCACCATTTCTTTCCTTTGATGAAGATGAGTTTGAAAGACTTAATTCTTATGTTAATAATAATGAAGCTAAACAAAAAAATGATAATGTAAGAGAAGTTAGTAGAGAAAACAAAACCGAGGTTCCATCATATAATGAAGCTAGAAGAGCTAATAATAATTTTTCTTCGACTTCGGCACCGGTAGAAAAGAAAGAAAATGATCCAGAAAGATATAAAATAAGTGCAACTCCTGGACGTAAACCTTTTAAACCATCACCTGTTATTTCACCAGTTTATGGTATTTTAGATAAGAACTATAAAAAAGATGAAATAGTTGATAAAAAAGATGGAATGAAGAGAGAAAAGGTAGTTAAACCTATTGTTCATAAAGTTGAAGATAATGAAGAAAATGTTGAAGTTGATGTATATGAAGAAAAAAATACAGTAACTGTTGATATTGACTCAGTTAGAAAAAAAGCTTATGGTGGGTTAGAACTATTAGAAAAGCAAGCAACATCTGATACTTTAGAAAAACAAAAAGCTGAAGAACCAAAAGTTGATGTAAAGGTTAAAGAGGTTGTACCTGAAGAACCAAGTGTTGAAGAACAATTAGATGATGATAAAGATTTTGAAGTTACAAATGTTATCGATGTAAGTGAAGAAAAAGATAATATTGAAGAAAAGTTTCCAGTCAAAGAAGAGGTTAAACAAAAACCAAAAGCTTTAGATGAAATGGAAAAAACTAATACTTTACAAATCTTAGATGATATTGAAAAAGAATTAAATTCAATCAAACCAATTTCTAAAGAAGAATCACCGAGCGAAGAAGACGAAATGAAAGAACATCTTGAAAGAAGTGATACTTTAGAAAATGATTTATTTAATTTAATAGATTCAATGTATGAACAAGATGAACAAGGAGAGGAGGAAGAAAATGATTGATTTTTTACAAACAATTCTACCAATAGTTATATATATTTTATTAATAATTTTATTAATTATTGGAATAATATTAGGTGTAAGATCTATTCAGACTTTAAACAAAGTTGATAAAGTTGTAGATGATGTTAATGATAAAGTCCAATCATTAAACGGATTCTTTAATTTAATCGACTTTACTACTGATAAAATAGTATCAATTACTGATCGTGTTGTTGAAGGAGTCAGTGGTCTTATAGGACGTGTTTTTAAAAGAGGACACAATAAAAGTGATGAAGAGGAGGAATAATTAAAATGGAAGAAAAGAAAAGTCATGGCTTAGGAAAATTTTTAGCAGGTGCTGCTGTTGGTGTTGGATTAGGCATATTATTTGCGCCTAAATCTGGTAAAGAAACTAGAAAAGAATTAAAAGAAAAATTCGATGAAATGGTTAAAAAAGTTAAAGAAATTGACCTTGAAGAAGTTAGAGAATCTTTCTTAAATAAAATAGATGAAATTAAAAATGATTTAGCTGATTTAGATAAAGAAAAAGTCTTAGAAATAGCTAAAGAAAAAGCAGCTGCTATTAAGAAAAAAACTGATGAATTAGTTGCTGAAGCTAAAGAGAAAGCAACCCCTGTTATTCAAAAAGCTGTTGAAGATTTAAGAGCTAAAACAGTAGAAGTTCTTAAAGATACAATTAAAAAACTAGAAGAACCTAAAGCATCAAAAAAGGTTGTTAAAAAAGCTAATTAGAAATAATCCATAGTTGGATTATTTTTTTTACATAATTATTTTTTATTATTGATAAATACTTGGTAAAATGTTATTATTAATAATAGATAAGGATAGATTTATATGATTAGATTAATGAAGAAGCTTAAAATTAATTTTTTAATATATATTTTTATGTTATTTGTTGGTTTAACTGGAATTGTTAAAGCAGATAGTATAAGAGTGTCAGTTAGTGGGGATGTTGCTACTATTACTTATACTGGAACATCTACAACTAATAGTCTATATTTCTATTATAATACTACTAATAATTATAATTCGGCAGTTAATATTTTAAATACAAAGATGGCTTATAAACAAGCTAAGCAAGCTTCTATAAGTTTAAAAAATGGTACTTATTATTTTTGGGTTTACAATACTTATAATGGTGGTAATTATGCCAGTGGTAAAATAACTATTTCAAGTTCTTGTACAGATCAATTACAAACAAATGTTACAGGTGATTTTAGAGTACAAAGATGTGCTATTGTATCAAAAAATGGTCAAGTATCACCTTCAAAAGCAAATGTAAATGCTAATAATAACTTTGTTGAATGTGCAAGTGGTTATAAGATGCAAGCTAATAGTAATAATCCAGTTACTAATACTTGTTCAGCAAGTAACATAGGTGCTTTTAATAATAGATATTGTAAACAAGAATATGCTGGTAAATGTGTTAAAGATAGTAGCGGTGGTTCAGGATCTGGCTCTGGTGGTAGTACAGGAAATAAGCCTTCAGTTGCTGCACCTTCATTAAAATCTTTATCAGTTAGTTCAGGTTCTTTATCTCCAGCTTTCAAGAGTGGAACAAAATCATATAAAGTATCCGTTGCTGCAAATGTTTCTTCAGTAAATATTAGTGCTTCAGCTAATAATGGAAGTTCATTTGTCTCAGGATATGGACCTCGAACAGTACAACTTAATTATGGATCTAATACTGTTACAGTTAAGGTTAAAAACTCAGCTAATAAGACAGTATCTTATAAAATAGTTATTACTAGAGCTGATAATCGTAGTAATGTTAATACTTTATCTAATTTAACAGTTGATAAAGGAACATTAACACCAGCTTTCTCTAGTAATAATACAAATTATACCGTTACTGTAAATAATGATGTAACAAAGATTACAGTTGGAGCAACACTTACAGATAGTAAATCAAGTTTTGCGAATGGTTTTGGTCCACAAGCTTATGACTTACAATTAGGTACTAATCAAATATATATAAAAGTAGTTAATGAAAAAGGTGCTACTAATGTATATAATATTACAGTTATTAGGGAAGAAACACCAACAAGATGTACAACTGATGTTAGTTCTTTGGCATTATTAAAAGAGATTAATTTGGCGACTGATCGTCAGGGAGTAGAAATTGATCAGATATTATCATTTGATTCAAGAGTCTTTACTTATGATGAAGTTAAAGTGCCTTTTGCTGTAACGGACTTAATTGTTAACGCATATGTTAATGAAGAAGGCGATACAGTTTTAGTTGAAGGTGCTGAAGGCTTAGAAGTTGGCGTTGTAAGAGAAGTTAAGATTACAGTTACTAGTAAAGAATGTACTAATTTCTCTAATGTTTATACATTAAATGTTATAAGACAACCACAAGTTGAAGAAGGAACGGTTGCTGATTTAGCTTCCTTAACTATTGAAGGTTATGACGATATTGGTTTTGAAAGTAATAAATTAGATTATGGTATTACTTTACATAAAGGCGATACAGAATTAAAGATTACTTATACACCAGTTGATCCTAAAGCAGTTTGTCAAGAAGAAGGAAATAAAGATTTAACGCAAGGTTCTGTAATTAAGATTACTTGTACTTCTGAAGATGAAAATGATACAGTTACTTATTCATTATCTATTGATGGTGTTGAAAAAGGAACTAATACTTTCTTAATTATTTTGATAATTATTCTTATTGTTATAATCTTAATTTATTTAGTATTAAGATTGCTAGGTTATAGAATTTACTTTAATTTCTCTGTAATTGGTGCTTTCTTTAGAGGCATTGGAGAAAAGATAAGTGGGATATTTGACAAATAAAAATTAAATGATATAATTTAGTTTAATTAGCGATGAAAGAATTTACGACTCTGGAGCTAAAACGTAACTCGCGTTAAGAGATAAAGTGTATGATAAAGTTCATAAACTAAGGTGGTACCGCGCTATAGCGTCCTTAGATTTATGAACTTTTTTATTTTAGAAAGAAGGATAATATATGGAAAAGATGACACTATATGATGAGTTAAAATGGCGTGGATTAGTTCAAGATATTAGTAGTCCTGAATTAATTGATAAGTTAAATAAAGGTGGAATGACTTTTTATATTGGAACAGATCCTACTGCTGATTCAATGCATATTGGCCATTATTCATCATTTTTAATAAGTAAAAGATTAGCGCAACATGGACATCATCCAATTTTATTAGTTGGAGGAGCGACAGGATTAATAGGAGATCCTAAACCTAATGCCGAAAGACCAATGATTACAAAAGAAGAAGTAGAACATAATATTCAAGGTTTAAAGAAACAAGCTGAAGATATCTTTGGTTTTGAAGTAGTTAACAATTATGATTGGACAAAAGATATTAATGTTTTAGATTTCTTAAGAGATTATGGTAAATTCTTTAATATTGGTTATATGCTTGCTAAAGATAAAGTTAAGAGTAGATTAGAATCTGGTATTACTTATGCCGAATTTAGTTATATGATATTACAAGCTTTAGATTTCTTATATTTATTTGAAAATCGTGGTTGTACTTTACAAGTAGCTGGTTCTGATCAATGGGGTAATATTACTTCTGGTATTGAATTAATTCGTAAGAAACTAGATAAAGAAGCTTACGGAATGGTAATGCCTTTAGTTACTGATTCACAAGGTAAGAAGTTTGGTAAAACTGAAGGTAATGCTTTATGGTTAGATAAAAATAAAACATCTAGTTATGAATTATATCAATATTGTATTGGTCTTGAAGATTCAATGATTATTACTTACTTAAAAATGTTAACTTTCTTAACACCCGATGAAATTATGGAAATAGAAAAACAACATTTAGAATGTCCGGAGAAGAGAATTGCCCAAAAAGCTTTAGCAAAAGCTATTATTACGGATTTACATGGTGAAGAAGAATATGAAAAGGCTGAAAAGATAAGCCAAGCATTATTTAGTGGGGATGTAACTGGTTTAAGTGCTAAAGATATTATGTTAGGTATGAAAATGGTACCATCTATTAATTTAAGTGGTGAAGTTAAATTACTTGATTTATTAGTAGATAATGGTATTTGTTCTTCAAGAAGAGAAGCAAGAGAAATGCTTAGTAGTAATGCTATTGCAATTAATAATGAAAAATTAACAGATGAAAATATGATGATTACCAAAGATATGGCCATTGAAGGTAAAGTCTTAGTAATTAGAAAAGGTAAGAAAAAACAATTCTTAGGTATTTTTGAATAGGGTAAATTGACAATTTACTCTTTTTCTTATAAAATAACCACTCGTTAAGGAGGGGCTTAAATGAAAAAAGTAATGTTAGAGAGTTTAAAACCAACTGGATTAATATATAATGGAGAAAGTTCAAAAATATTTACTTTAGATAATAAAACGGTTGTTAAAATAGCTTCACCACTTGTTTTACATATTTGTCAGTTAGCGGGAACATCATATGAAAGTAAAATATTAGATACAAGAGCTCAAAGAATAAGTGAAATAATTAGTCCAATTTCTGCTGTTTATGCAAAGAGAAATTGTGTTGGATATACAATGGAAAAAGTTAATGGTCATGATTTAAATAGTTATGATGATAATTTCACTTTAGAACAAAGAAGTGATTTACATCATTATTTTGATTTATATAGAAAAATAGAAGATATTGTTATGAAAGCTAATAAGGAAGGAATTGTTATTCCTGATTTATGTACTTGTGATAATATTGTTATTTTACCTGATGGTTCTTTAAGATTTATTGATTATGATGGAATGCAATTTGGGGAGAAAGATAAAGCAATTGCTATTTCAACTTCATTAGGTGATGAAAGAAGATATATTAGTAATCCTAAATATTCTGATTCTTTAGGACATTTTACTAGTGAACTTGATAAAACTAGTTTAGCTATTTTAATGTTTTTAGTAATCTTTAATGTTGATTTAACTAAAGTAGGGACGATAAGTCCTATTGATGGTAAAGTAATAACAATAGAAGATGTTTTTCAAATGTTAGGAATAGATGATCAAGTCTTTATGAAGAAAGTTGCAGCTAATATAAGCGCTAATCAAAAAGGTGTTTATTTACAAGATGAATTATATAAAATAAGTCAAGAATATAATATGCAAGCATTTAAGATACCTTTTGCTCCTAAGGATGCCTTTATAAAAAAATTAACAAGAAAATAACAAATAAAACTCCTTATCATAAAATAAAATGAAAGGAGTTTTTTTATGTATTATAATTCTTATATTCGTGATGGAAGATATGGAGGATTTGTTTTACCTTTTATAACAGGAGCTTTAGTAGGTGGAGCAGCTGTAGGGGTAAGTCGTCCAAGACCAGTAATTGCTACACCTGGTCCTTATCCATATAATTCATATTATGGACCAGGTTATGGATATGGATATCGACCTAATCCATTCTTTTATTAGGATTCATATTTAAGTTAATAGAAATACCAATTAAAAGGTAAAGAGTTAGTAGATATGAACCACCATAACTTAAGAATGGTAGAGGAATACCGATGATTGGTAGAAGTGATAAATTCATTAAAATATTATAGAAGACTTGAAATAATAATGTATTTAAGATTATAAAGTTAATAATGTTAGATACATTATTTTTTTTAGTTAGATTAGATAAATAGTAGATGAAGATAGATAGATATGATAATAAGATAATAATAAAGCTTAAGATATTATATTTACTGATGATAGAAGCAAAGATAAAGTCATTATGATTTTCCGGAATATAAAGTAGTTTATGAGAACCAATGGAAATAAGAGAATTAGTATATTGGATATTATCTTGGTTTTGGAAAGCAATTAAACGATCAAAACGATAGAATAACTTAGGACCATAGATATTTATTAGCAGATCTTTATTAATAAAATATAAAGAGATATTGGTGGTAATAAAAAGTAATATAACAATTGTTAAAGTAATAAGGATTTTTTTGTTTATTTTAAGGTATTTTAAAGATGATAGGAAGATAATGAAGTAAATGATTATTGCTCCAGTATCAGGTTCTAAAAAGGTTAGAATAGAGGGTATTAAAGTAATTATAATAAGATAGAAAAGATTAGTTTTTTTATTTATTAAGTAAGCAATATAGATAGTTAAAGTAAGTTTAGTTATTTCACTTGGTTGAATAGATAGATTATAGATATGTAACCAGGCTTTAGCACCTTTTATTTCTTTACCAACTAGTAAGACTAAGATAAGAAGAATAATACTTATAAGATATAAATATTTACTATATTTATTTAGATGTTTATAGTTTATTTTACTTATTAGAAGTAATAGAGCTAGACTGATGATAATATAGGTTAGTTGTTTAGTAAAGTAGGGAGTTTTAAATAAATATAGTAAACTTATAATGTTTAATATTATAAGGGGAATTAAAATAAAGTATTTATTTTTTAATATTGTTTTCATATTATTATCTTTGTCAAATTTAGGAGATTTATACATATACTTTGGTAGGAGGAATGTTATGAAATTACCTAGTGTTTATGCAAATAAAATTGATAAAGAAATAAAGAATAATACGGAGTATGTTCATAATGATAGAGCTATTAAAAAAGATTTAAGTACTTTAAAGAAAGAGTTTGATAATAATGGATATGTTAATCGTTTGAAAGTATTAATAAGAACTAAAGATGGTAGTCGTGAAGAGAAGTTAGTTTTATGTAAAGATAATTATTTTGTGGATATTAATAATGAGAAGATTTATTTTGATGAAATATTAGATTATGACATAAAAAAATAACCTTAATGGTTATTTTATTATGTCTTTGATGTATTCTTTTAATTGTTTAGCATCACGACCAAAGATTATTTTTAATTGATTATCAATTTCAACGATACCTTTAGCGCCGAGCTTTTGAATACCATCTTTATCAACTATCGAGGTATCTTTTAAGATAACTTTAAAACGTGACATATTACATTCAGCATTAATTATGTTATCTTTACCACCTAAATATTTGATTAATTTATTTACTTCTGAAGAAAAGTCTTTACTATTAAGTTTAACTATAACTAAAGTTATTATAACTAGAGCTAATAGTATTACGACATATTGTATCCATTCCATTTTATTATCACCTGTTAGTTTATTATACTATATCTTTTTAAAAAATAAAAGTATTTACAAAATAGCACTATTTTGGAAAACTTACATAAATTAATAGTGAGATATATATGAAAGGGTGAGATATATGTGTAATAATGGTAATAGTGAAAGTAATTGCTTAGCAGAAATATTAAGTGTTATTCTTGTTTTACAACAAAATGCTTGTGTAGATAGTTGCTTAGATTCATGTGATAGACCAATGTTAGGTGGTGGACCTTCTTGCTTAGTTTGTAATACAAGACCAGTTATGATATATACTTGCGGCAGTAATAGTGTACCTTGGAGTATGCCAGTTACTAAAGATTCAACAGCTACTTGTGAAGGAACATCAGCAACTTGTTCTTCAGTATTTAGAGTAGAAAAATTAGAAGGTAATTGTTGTACTTTTAGAGTTCTACAAGATAATCCTGATCCAACAAGTTTATATCCATATGTAGCAACTAATTCAGTATTTACAATGGATTTAGGTTGTGTATGTTGCTTAAGATGTTTAACTGATACTTATGTAGAATGTTTATAAAAAGAAGTACTATTCACTTGGTACTTCTTTTGTTTTGTATAAACGATAAAAATTAATAGATGGATGATTATTTAAACGAGCTTTAATACTAGAAGTTCCTAAGCCATTAGAGATATAGAAATCAGCACCATTAAGTTTATAATAATCTTTGTAATATTTTTTACTATTATCTGGTAGTAATAGAGGTTTGATAAATGGAATTTTAATTAAACCACCTAGTGAATGACCAGATAATACTAAATTGGGATTATAACTAATGAAATTATCGATTGTATCTGGTTCGTGAGTTAGAACTATTTTATATAATGTAGTTGGATCTAGTTCATCAATATAATCAGTTAAGATAGTATAATTAGGATTTGTATCTTCAGTATTGAAACCAGTTATGATTACTGGTGTAGTATCTTTGTAGTAGAAAAGTTTAGATTCATTATTTAATAAAGTAAAGCCAGAAGCTTCAATTATATCTTTATAAGTATCTTTATTATCTTCATTACCATAAATAGCATACTTATAAGTATCTTTATTTAGTTTATTTAAAGTATTAATGATTTCACTTTTGATATTATCAGTTACAATGATATTTTTATCCACTAAGTCACCAGTAAAGAAGATAACATCAGGTTTTATTTTATTTATTTTATTAACGATTCTTTCAAGTTGTTTTTGATTAATGGTATTTCCATAATGAAGATCAGAGAAATGAACAATTTTCATACCATGGAATGAATCGGGTAAAAGTTCTGATTCAACTTTATATTCTTTAACATCAATAAATGATGTACCAAGAGTCATTGAATAAATTATTAGCGATAGAAGAATTAAAAAGATGATTAATAAGGCTTTTTTAGATGGAGAAGAGAAGAATTTTTTGGATTCAGTTTCTACTTCTTCTTCAAGTTCTTCTTGTTCATCTTTTTTTTCTTCGTACCTGCTCATACGATTATTTGCTTCGGTCATAGGTTACCTCCTAACGTTATAAGGACTAAGATAGTAGTAATGGCATTATGGATAGAGTGAACACATATTGTGCCATAAATGTTATCAGTTTTGAAATATGAGTAAGCAAATGCGATACCTAAAGAACTATATGGAATTATGTATAGAAGCATTGGTAAGTCACTTAAACCATGAATAGAAGTTATGATATGTAAACCACCAAAGATTAAACCAGATGTTATAGCATATAAATGTTTATTATTAGTAAATTTTTTTAAACCTCTTCTAAAGAATAGTTCTTCCGTAATAGGAGCTAGAATAATAGTCATAATACTAGCTAAGATAAAATTTTCTTTTATTAATTCAATGATAGCTTGTTGGTTAGTTACTTCTGGTAGTTTTAACATTGTTATTAAAATACTACCACCATATGAAATAAATAAACCTTTTAACCAATAGTTTAAAGTAGTTTTTAAGATATTTTTATAATTCTTTTTAAAGTCTTTAAAGTCTTTAATTAAGGTTTTAATATATATTAAAGATATAATAGTAACTAAGACTAGATAGATAAAGAAATTACCAATACATTCAGAATATGGTAAGATTTTTAATTCGGTAAGTAATATATATATTAAAGATAAGACTAATTGCAATAAAAAGTATAGACATATTATGCCTATACTTTTTAGTAGTTCTTTTGGATTAATTTGTAATTTTTTCATCTTAACCACCTTTTATTCTTTTTATTCGATATATCCGACGGCTTTTAATCTAGCTTCTATTTTATCAGCTGTAGCTTCGCCTTGTAGACGAGTTGAAGTACTTTTTTCAGCACCATTTTCGAAAAAAACAGTAGTTGGAGTACGAGAAACGTTAGCAATAGTGTATAATTGATTTTTTTCATCATCGGTTAAAGTATCAAGTTGGATTTCGTATGCAGTAAGGTCATGTTTAGTTAATACTTCTTTAAATATTGGTTTAAAGGCCGCACAATGAACACAATCTGTTTGAGAAAATAAAAGAATAAATGTTTCTTTATTATTTACTTTTTCTTGAAGTTCTTTGAAATCAATTATTTTTAAATGACTATCTAAATCTATTTCTTGTTTCTTTAATACAGAACTACCGTAAATGAAGCCGACTATAGCACCAATAACAACTATAGCGACAGCTGCAAAAATTAGTTTTTGTTTAGTTTCTTTCTTCATTTAAATCACCATTATTAATATATCATAATCAAAAAAATACTTCAATTTAATATTGTTATTTTGATTTGTTAATGGTAAAATTATATTTAGAAAATAAGGTTGGTGCTTTATGAAGAAAAAAATATTTATAATGATTATGGTTTTGGCAAGTTTTTTATTTGTCGGAAAAGTTTATGCCGAAGAAGAAAATACGTGTTCTGCAACACTTTTAAGTGAATTAAGAAGTGAGGCAGCAAATGTTAAGGCAACTTATGTTACGGGTGATGAGACAATTAATAGTAATAGTCCAGATCCAGAAACAGGTAGTTCATCCTACAAGAAACATTATGTATATATTAAAATATTTAATATTAATAATAGGATGATTGTTAGAATAAAACCTACTGGTACTGGTATTACGGGTACAGAAAAAGTAGTAGGTGCTGGTGATGTTGGTAGTGATGGAACTATTACTTTTAAACAAGAAGCAATGAGTGCTAATGTTACTTATCAAATTGATGTTTTATCAATTTATGGTGATTGTTCTGGTACAACATTAAGATCAATGAAATTAACAGTTCCTAAATTTAATGTTTATTCAGAATTAGATATATGTTCTGATGTACCTGATTATTATTTATGCTTACAATATACTAACTATAATATAGATAGTTCAACTGTTTATGATAAGATAAACGAATATAAAGCTAAGTTAGCTGAAGAAAATGTTGATGAAAAGAATAAGAATCAAGCTAATAATACGATTAGTAAAGCGATGAGTGGTATATCTAAATATAAATACTTAATTGTTGGTGCTATTGTAGCGGTAGGGGTTATAGTAACAGTGATAATAGTTAAAAGAAAGAAGGGTGTTTTATAATGAAGATTAATAATTTGAAAAAATACATCTTATTTATAATAATTTCTTTTATAGCTGCTATTGGTATAGTTAATGCTGATACTAAAACTATTAATCCAAAGTTTGGAGGTAGCCCTGAAGAAATAGACAAAAATGAGTATTTAGGACTTAGCTGTAAAGCTGATGGTACTTTAAATGCTTTATCAATCAATGACTATCCTCACAAGGTATCAATAAAATTTGATAAAATGCCTAAAGAGTCTGGTACAGATAAAATAGTATGTACTTGGACTGGTAGAGGTGGCGTTGGCTACGAAAATGAAAGCGGCCAAAGAACTTATGTCTTTAATTATACTATTCAAAAGAATGGTGAAATAACTGTTCCTATTAATGGAACTGTAAAAGATGATATAAGAGTTGATGTTTATAATGATTGGATTAACGGAGTATATGGTGATAACGTTAATATTACAAGTATTACAAGTAAACAGAACTCTCAATATTTAGACTGGAGCGGTTGTCAAGGTGGAAACATATGTGTTATTTCTCCTTCAGATGCAGCTTTAAATAAAGGTGAGACTTTAGAAGCTTCAGCAATCTTTAAATATACTGCTGATGGCCTAACTGGTGAACAAACATTAAAAGTTAATTTTAAAATAAGTTATACTGGTGGTATTAGATTATATCCTGGTGGATATGGAGTTTGTGGATTTGATACTACACAATTTAAACATGCAAGTTTTAGTAATTATAGTTATTGGGAAAGTAAAGTATCTGGAAATGTTACTTTACCTAACTGTACTCCTACAAGTACTCCAAGAGATGAAAATTCTCCTGATAAAACTACAGGAATCCTTGAATTTAAAGGTTGGAGAAGTGTTCCTGATGATATCATAACTAATAGAGATTATCAAACAATTGGTCAATGTGAAGGAGCGGTTACTGGTACTGTCTCTGCTACTAATGGTGGTAATTATGTAGCTTGTTATAGTTATAAAAGTGGTATTCAATTAGTAGTTGATACTTCAGCTTCTGAAATGGTTGGAGCTAGTCAATGTCATAAGACTGGAGCAGGAACTTATTTCTGCGAAAGTTCAGGAAACTTTACTTTACCTGATGTTAAACAAAAAGATACTGTAATGGGTAAAAGAAAAACATTCTTAGGTTGGGTAAAAGATAATAGAGGCGATTTACTTAAACCTGGTACTAGTGTAAATCCAAATGAATATGCAACATATTATGCGAAATATGAAACGAAGACTGTAGAAGTTGATAGATATAAATCTGTTTATGTTGGTCAAAGTAGTTTCTTAGTTGTACCAAATATGGTTTCATGTTCAGCTGCATCTAGTACGAAATTAACAGCTAAGATGCAAAATGGACAATGTCTTGTTTCTGGTATTGAAGCAACGGCAGAAAATGAATATATAGATGTTAGTGTTGGAGTTTCAGAAGATGGTTCTTCTAGAACACTCACATATAAATTTAGTGTTAGAAATTTAGGAGCTAATAGTGAATCATCTACTGATGGAACATTTACAATTGATGTTGATGCACGTATAGTTTCTGGTGAAAATAATAGTTATGCATTAAATGACTTTGATCATAAAATGTGTGATAAAGTTGAAATAACTGGTGATGGAACAGCTGATACGTCTATTAATGGTTCTTTAACAAGTAATAATTATAAATCAACATGTACTGAGGACCAAGGAGATTTAGCTGGTACTTCATACTTTACTTTATGTATGGATCCAGGACGTGTTGGACCTCAAGGTGATTTCTACGATATAACTGAACGTGTTAATCAAGATTCTGATTTAGGTCGTATGATAGGTATGATTATTGATCATATCAATAAATATACTTCTAAAGCAGCTTTCGATGATACAAATAACCCTGTTAGAATTGCAGCCCATGTTGCTATTCGTACAGTAATTCTTATTAATGGTTATAGTGGTGTTACTGAATCAGAGGATGCTGCTTATGAAAGCCATTATCTACCATATGTTAATTTAGCACAACAATTAAGAAGTATTTACGATAATTATAAAGATAAAGATGGACGTGTACCAAAGAATGGTGATCCTAATTATCAAGAATTTAAAAATGCTGTAGCTAGTGCTGTTGACAGCTTTGGTGTTAGTGATGAAAATGCTCGTAATTACTTAGTAACTATGTTTACTGATTATAAAAACTATGAATTTAAAGATGGTGGAGCATTCCAAAGAACTGTTGATAAAAAAGAAGTTAAGGTATTAAGTAATAGTAGTTATGAAGTCTACTATAGAGGTACTATAACATTACCTGCTGGAACTAAATTATCAATGGGTACTGGTTCTCAAACATATTTAAGCAAACCTGGTGTTACTGGTACATTAAATTATTTAACAAAAAATAATGAGCTTTCTAAATCTGATCCTTATCAAGAAGTATATGATTATGAAGTTCATATTGTTGTTTCAGATACAAGTGCTGTTAAAATACCACAAAATCATGAAGAAGAATTAGAATATAGTTTAACTATTAATTATGATGGTGGTGTTGACTACTCAAGTGTTCGTATTGCGAATCCACTTAATAACTTTGCTAAGCAAAGAATGATAGTATTCGATTTAAATAGTTATGAAACGAAGATTTACTTTGATATAAATGGTAATAACTCAATTTGTTCTAAAATTGATAGTTTAAGACCAGAGAAGTGTACATCTGCTGAAAGTTGTGATTCATCTTTCAATAAGAGTTTATTTAAAGCTTCTGGATGTTGTAGTGAAATATTAGATGAAGTTACTTATTCATATCTTATGAACAATGTTTGTAATGGTGAATGTGCTACTTCAACAATGTCTAATGTATGTAGTTATAATCCTGGAGACGAAGGAACAATTGATTTATATGAAGTAAAAGAAGGTTCTTATTATTCTGATAAGACTGGAGAATATACAGATGCAATTGGTACTTGTATCGTTAACGTAAGAGATAATTATGCTTATGATAAAGATCATGGTAAAGTTAAAGGAACTTACTCAAGTTATGGAACTTCAACTGGAAATGAAGAAGTACCAAATAATTACTTTAAATATGATGATAGAGGTAACTCTATAAATGTTGCTACTTATCAAAATAACGAATATTGTCAAGTTACATGTCGTGAAGATTGGACATTCACTATGGGAGCATTTGGTAACTTTGTTGGTAAAAATGCTGTCTTAGCTGGAACATTCTTCCAAAACCATGATAATGATATATTCATTGAAGGTGGACGTACATGTTATACAACTTATCTAGATTATGCATTATTTATGAATGATTTAGTTAACTTATCACAAAAATATATTAAAGCTTATAATAGTTATGCTAACTGGTCACATGATTATTCCGACATGCAAAGACAAATTGATGAAGAAGATCCTGAATCAAATGATGCCTTAGTATGGCATGCATCAACTCACTGCTTAAAAGAATCAAGACATCAACATTGTAGTACTTATACATATAGAAATGGATCATGTACTGGTCAAATGGTTGATAATGATTATTTAACTTGTGATGAATGGAATGATGATGATTATGGTTATTATACTCTAGACATCGACCATGAATTTGAATATGAAGATGAAACTAAAGGTGCTTATAAATCATTCTCAGCTACCAATAGTAAAAATGGTAATGTATACCATGATGGAACAAGTAGTAGTCTTCCTACACAAGATAAATTAAATAACAAAGAGGGTGTTGATACAACTTATAGTCAAGCACAACATGGTACTGATGGTTGTACTTGGACAGCAACTACTGATACTGCTGACTTGAAGATATATGAAGCAACTGGTGATCATTGTCATGCAAAAGATGAAGAGAGAAGTACAGAATTTGATAGATTATCTAAGGAAATGCAAGATGAATCTAAAGCTGGATTAAATGGCGATTATGGTACAATGAATTCATTATATGGCGAAATCTTTAGTAAGTATGAACAATTCTGGAATTGTCAACACTTTGAATTAAATAATGGATCTGATGATGCTAATGATAAAGCTAATAATCCATCTACTAAAGCTAAATATGCTGGTAAGGAAAGACCATTTGAACAAATATTAACAATGTTTGATCCATATGTTTCTTATACATATGATGAAAGTGCTTATATGACAATCTTACAAGATGATAATATTTTAATTGAACATACAGCTAAGAATGATGAGTTCTTTGAATTAGCTGGACAATCTGAAGATTATAATCATAGTACTAACGTTCAAGTAGATGCTAAAGTAGGATATACTGATAAATGTGTTGTAGATGTTAATTCTAACGAATGTAAGAGTACTACTGAACTTATAGATGTTAAATTATCTAGAAATAAATTAGATTTCGCATATTATAATCCTGAAAGTGGTCCATGGACTGATGAGAAATTAATTAGAACATATGGTGAAGGAACTGAAGTCAGAAGTGGTTCACCAGTTACATCTACTGATGAAGGCGAAGAGATGACTAAATCAAGAATCATTACAATGTGTACAATTGGTAAAGTTTCTGGTGGTACAGGAACAGCTTACGATCCTAAGTATGGTACACCATATCCAGTAGCAATTTCTAACCAAGAACCTGAATGGAATGGTGGAAAATGTTATGAGTTCACTGTTTATTATACAGATGCTCATTATATTAAGACTTCAATTGTAAATAGTAGTTTCTATCGTAATAAAGGTATTTGGTATACTGGACCAAATGATACAAGAGAACATGGTGAAACTCTAGAAGAAGCTTGGGATAATGCTTCTAAACGTGAAAATGGACCAACTTATCCAGACCGCTCTGATGAAGCTAAATCTAGATGGTCAGTATTTGTTGGTACGAAGACTGATACTGATGTTATAGAAGGTAATTTAAATATATTCCCTGTTAGTATTACAACAGCTCGTAACTTATATCAATATACTTATGAGTTTACACAAATAGGTAGTTATACTGATGGACGACTTGGTCGTGTAATGGGAGATCCGGCATCGCTGATACCACAAAATCAACGAACATGCTTCTATGAAGTAGTTGAAAACCTTTGCTTATGTTGTGGTGATCCAATAGTTACATATACAAATACTGATTTACCAACAGCTAAACAATTTGCTGAAAGTACTGGTTATCCATATGACTTTAATAAGGAGACTGGTTATGATACAGCAAAAGGTACTTTAGGATATAATACGACAACTGTTGCCCTATCTGATTTAGATGGAGCTAGTGATAGAACTCTTGGAAATAACTGGACTGATAAAGGATCATTCTTCTATGGTGGTAATAAATTAACTACTAATAAAGGTCAAGTTGCTTTAGAAGAAATTCAAGAGCGTGGTGAAAAAGTATATTTGAATACTGGTAATGGTGGAGAAACTCCAGAGTATTCATTCGAATTAAGACCTGCTACATTAGCAGCAATAAGAGATTACAATGATATTTATGGTTATGAAGTTAACTTTGATAATTTAACATTATATGGTAGAGCTTCTATTCAACCATTAGGTGCTTGTAGTAGTCCTGGTAGTTGTAAGTGGTTCCCATCAAATGATGAAGAAAATGAAGAAATGTCTAATTACATTGCTAACTTTGGACATTATGGAAGTAACTTCCTTGAAAACTTCGATTCTATTGTTGGAACTAACGGAGCTGCTAGTGTTAATAACTTAAGTAATACATCTCGTAACTTAGAAGTTTGTGCAATCGTTAAGAATGATGCTAAAGCAGCTAAGAACGATTTGAAAAATCAAATTGAAAATGGTAAGTGTCGTTGGATAGATTATATTGAAACAGCTAATATAACTGATCCATTAACTAATACGACATCGACCGAATATTATAGATTGGCATTTAAATAGGAAGGAGTGAGAACATATGAAGGAATCCTATTGGGGCTATTGGTTTATAATACTTGGTATATTTATAGCATCTGTTATGATGCTTACAAATGATGCAACAACATCAAATACACAAGATTATTATCAATTAAAAGAAGTTGCAAATAGTGCACTTTATGATGCAATAGACTATAGATATTATGCTCAAACTGGGCAAATAAGAATCTTAAAGGAAGTTTTCGTTGAAAACTTCCTAAGAAGATTCGCTGAAACAGTTTCAGTAACTGATAGTTATAATGTACAATTTTATGATTTATATGAATCTCCTCCTAAAGTAAGTGTCAAAATATCTACGACAACAGCTGGTTTTATAATCGGTAGAGATACTGAGGCAACTGCTGGAGAAAATGCGATGACAGATTTAGATGTTGTTAATTCGATTGATTTAATTGTTGAATTTGATGCAGCTAATATAATCTGTGAAGATGGTAAGTGTGTTTCTGATAAATTAAAATCAGATAATGGTAGTTATTGTGATTACTATCCTGAAGATTAGAAGGTAAATAAGGAGGAATAAGAATGGGAAATTTACTTGTACCTTTTAAAAAGTTTTTGAGTAATAAGAATACTATTACAATATTAGGTGTTTTAATTGGTTTAGTAGTTTTATATTTAGGGTATAGTTGGAGAGTTACTCAGTCTATTCAACCAACGAGTGTTCCTTATTGTAAGAATACCTTGTTCGGTCGTACGAAAATAACTGCTGATGATATTGGTTATACAGATATACCTAAAGATGTTGTTTCTAAAATGACTAATATCAAGACTCAAGCTAGTGATATTGTAGGTAAAGTTGTAGCATATGATGGTAAAATTGCGCAAAATAGTTTCTTCTATAATGAACAATTAATGGATGAAGAAGATATGCCTGATTCAATTTTCTCTGATATTCCAGATGGTTATACTATATATGCTCTAGAAGTTGATACTGAATTAACTCATGCTAACTCTATTATGCCTGATACTTTAATTGATTTATATTTAGGATCTGAAGTTGAAGATGATGATGGTAAAGTATTATATGGTAGATTTATTGCTAATATTGGAGTTTTAGCAGTTAGAGATAAAAAAGGTAAAAATGTTTTTGCTGATAAAGATAATCCTTTAGAGTCTGCATACCTATTGTTTGCAGTTCCTGAAGATATATTCTTACTTCTTAAAAAGGCTGAGAGATTAGGTATAGATATTGAACCAACAGCAAGAAATGAATCTTATACAATAAATGCTGAGCCTACAAGAATTGTTAACGATGAAATTCAAGCATTTATTATTAATCAAACTCATATTTTAGCAAATGAGTGTACTGATTTAACTATTTGTTAATTATTTAATTTAAAAATAAAAAGAGGGTGTTTTTATGGATGATAAGAATGTTTTCTCCCAGATGGATTTTGGCCCATTGTCTGAATTCTTAGAAGATGATGATGTTACCGATATTTCATATAGTAATAGTGGCCAAGTATGGTTAAAAACATTGTCTAAAGGTGTTTATCAAGTTGAAAGACCTGATATAAATAATCCTTTTATGGAAAAATTAGCCTTTCAATGTGCGAATGTTATGGGTAGAACTTTCAATATGGCTCATCCATTTCTTGACTCCGAAAGTGCTGAATTACGTATGAACTTTGTCCACGATTCCATTGCTACCAATGGAATCGCCTGTTTGATACGTAAAACTCCAGCGAAGATTCGTTTAAATAAAGAAAAACTTATTAATGAACAATATATTACTGATCAAATGCATGATTTCTTAATTAAATGTGTTTGGGGTCATTGTAATATTATGATTGCTGGAGAAACTGGTTCAGGTAAAACTGAGCTGGTTAAATATTTGGCTAGTAATACTAAGGAAGATGAAAAAATTATATCTATTGAGGATACATTGGAACTTCACTTAGATAGAATTTTCCCTCATCGTGATATAGTGGCAATGAAGACTAATAATATTGCATCTTATACTGATGCGTTAGTAGCCTGCATGAGACAGAACCCTATATGGATATTACTTGCCGAGGTTCGTTCAGCAGAAGCAGTTATGGCAGTTCGTAACTCTATTTCTTCTGGACACCACATTATTTCAACAATTCACGCCGATAAGGCTTCAAGTATACCAATGCGTATGTATGCGTTATTAGAGGGTAGCCAAGATATTGAACAATATTTGTCTTCTATTCATAGATATATTCAAATTGGTATATATGTTAAAGGTTATTATTCTAAGGCTTTGAATAGATTCCAACGTGAAATTATGGAGATTTGTGAATTTTACGTAGATGATGATACTAATAAGCCAAAGTCTAATATACTATATTCTAAAACTTTGGATGGTAAGGTTACTTTACATAATCCAACTAAAAAATTAATTGATTATTTAGCTATAGGTAATGTTTATTTTGAAACGGATGATATTTTTGGTCTTGGTGATGCAGATTATAAGGAAGACTTATCTAATTTAAGAGATAGTAGAGAAGATAATTTTGCTAATAAGGAGACAAAAAATACTTTAATTGATGCTTTGAATACAAGTGAAGATGGTAGTGGAGAAGCTAGTACAGCTACTGCTAATGGTGCATCTACAACACCAGCTGTTAGTACTCCAGCACAAGCTACAGCTTCAGCAACTCCAGTTGCACCTGCTCCACAGAGTAGTGTAGCACCTGCTCCACCAGCTGT
>CANQOH010000020.1 GCA_947625425.1 uncultured Bacilli bacterium | reverse complement strand
ATTGTGGAAATAACGCTTTAGGTCCTGCAATTATCTTAGTATTATTTATTTTATTAATTATTATAGTAGGAGCTTATATTTAGTTTTTTTAAGAAAAAGAGTAAATATGTTAGTAGTTCATTACTAATTATCATACTTTATGTTTTAGTAGGTATTATACTATGTAACTTTATTTTTTGTTAATAAAGGGAGGAAATACCTCTTTTTCTTTTTAATTTTATGATATAATGGTTATGGTGATAGAGTATGGCTAAGAAGAAAAAAACATCTAAGAAAGATGAAAAAAAAGAATTCAATTACAGTGTAGAACTAATTGGCTTACTTTTAATTGTCATAGGGATAGTTGGTATAGGTTTTGGAATAGTAGGAGCGATGGTTAAAAAGTTCGCTATGTTTTTAGTAGGTGAATTTTGGTGGGCTATTTTAGCTTTACTTTTATTTATGGGTTTTTATATGCTTATTAAAAGAAAGTTACCTAATTTTTTTAGTTCAAAGTTATTAGGCTTATATATATTTATTATTGTTGTTTTAGTAATGGCCCATGCTGGTTTTATTAATGATTATGCTGATACGGCACCTAAACAAATTATTGATGCAACAATTACGAATTATAATTCACGTATTAGTACTTTTAAGAGTGGATCTAGTGTATTTACTAGTGGGCAAAGTGGTATTAATGTTGGTGGAGGTATTATTGGAGCTGGTTGTGCTTATGCTTTAACTAGTTTATTTGGTAAAGTTGGAACAATAGTTGTTTTATTTGCTTTAGTTTTATTTGCAATTGTAATGTTATTTGATGTTGATTTAGGAGAAGTCTTAGTTAAGTTTAAGACTAAGTTAGATGAACGTCGTGCTTTAAGAGAAGCTGAAGAAGATGAAGATGATGATGAAGAAGAAGAGGATGAGGAAGAAGTATCTGTTTCAGTATCTGATGATGAATTACCAATGTTAAATAATAATAAAAAAGAGGTTAGTCCAGCTACTTTATCAGCTGAACTTGATAATAAGAATCTTGATTTAACAATGACAATGAAGATTCCAGAAATGACTTCGGCTTCAACAAAAGGTTTTTATACTTTACCTAGTATTAATCTTTTAGATGAAGTACCAAAGAATAAAGTTAATAGTTCAGAATTTACAAAGAGTAATAAGATTATTTTAGAGAGAGTTTTAAATGATTTCCAAATAAATGGAACAGTTGTAGAAATCCATGTTGGACCAGCGGTTACCCAATATGAAGTAGCAATTCCTAATGGAACAAAAGTTAGTCGTATTTTAGGGATTAATAAAGAAATAGCTTTAGCTTTAGCAGCTAAAGATGTACGTATTCAAGCTCCAATTCCTGGTAAGAGTACAATTGGTATTGAAATACCTAATCCATCTATTAGTGCAGTTAAGATTAGAGAAGTATTAGGTAATATTCCTAAAGGTCAAGAAAATGCTAAAGTATTAGTAGCTTTAGGTAAAGACTTAATGGGTCGTGTTCAAACAGCTGATATTTCTAAGATGCCGCACTTATTAGTAGCAGGTTCTACTGGTTCTGGTAAATCAGTATGTATTAATAGTTTTATTGCATCTATATTGATGTTTAGAAGACCTGATGAAGTTAAATTAGTTTTAGTTGATCCAAAGAAAGTTGAACTTTCTAATTATAATGGAATACCTCATTTATTATGGCCAGTTGTTACTGATCCTAAGAAAGCTAATACAGCTTTACAAAGAGTTGTAGCGATGATGGAAGAACGTTACGAAATGTTTAGTGAGACTGGTGTTAAGAATATCGGTTCTTATAATGAATGGGTTGAAAGTGAAAAAGCTAAAGATCCAACATTTGATAAAGAAAAAATGTATTACTTAGTTGTTATTATTGATGAGTTAGCAGATTTAATGTTAGTTGCTTCTAAAGAAGTTGAAGATTCAATAATGCGTATTACTCAAATGGCTCGTGCAGCTGGTATTCATTTAATTGTTGCAACCCAAAGACCTAGTACGGATGTTATTACTGGTGTTGTTAAAGCTAATATACCTTCACGTATTTCATTTGCCGTAGCATCACAAGTTGATTCAAGAACAATCTTAGATCATGCTGGAGCGGAAAAATTACTTGGTAAAGGTGATATGTTATATTTACCAATGGGTGAAAATAATCCAATAAGAATTCAAGGATGTTTTATTACTGATGAAGAAATTGCTAAAGTAATTGAATATGTTAGTGGTCAACAATCAGCTACTTATGATGATTCATTAGAAAAAGCGATTATCGAAGAACATAATCCAGTATCTGGCGATAAAGAATCTTTTGATGATCCATTATATAATGAGATATATGAATTTGCTTTAGAAACTGGTAAGATTAGTGCTTCATTAATTCAAAGAAGATTTAGATTAGGTTATAATCGAGCAGCCAGAATAGTTGATTTACTTGAAGAAAGAGGGATTATTGGACCTGCTAATGGATCTAAACCTCGTGAAGTATTAGTAGGTAAACAAGGTGAAGAAGTAAACACAGAAGAATAACTTCTGTGTTTTATTTGGCAAAATAATTATTTACTGATATAATACGGATTAATTTGAGGTGGTTTGATGAAAAGTTTATTTGATTATCCAGTTCTTGTTAATGAAACTTTTTATAAATGTTGGCATATTTTAGAGTATTTAGAAAAGCATGAAAATTTAAGCGAATTAGAAAAAGAAGGAATTAGAGCAACTATAATGGATGCTTTAGTATATAAAGGAGATATTGATCCTACCTGTGAATTTTTATCTTTAAGTGAACTAGCTATTACCAATAATCCTAATGATTATCATTATACTAAGACACCTAATGTTTGTGGAATTCCAATGGAGATTAAAGATAAGTTAAGAAGAAAAAGTATCTATATTTCGGCGGGTGCTCCTGTTACTTTATTCTTAGCTAAACCACCAAGTAAAATAGTTAGATATTGTGTTTATGATCCAAATACGGCCTTTAGTTCTATTTTTGATGATTTTACTTTTTATGAAGCTATTTATACTTCACCAACAAGAGGGGTAAGACTTACAGAATCAAGACCTTTTGTGGAAGTAGAAATTAATGGTGAATTATATTTAGTTGATACAATCACGAATAGAATATTTAAATCTAGTTTCTTTAAAGAACATTATGATTTAGAAATAGTTAGTAGTGTTAAAAGAAAGAATTTTGATAGAAGACAAAATGAATTATATGCTGAGCAGACAAAAGAGCAAAATAAATTAGCTGATTTAATATTGTTTTATGAAATGAGCAGAGAACTTAATGTTCCTGAATTTGCTGAACAATTTTATGAATTAGATAAAAGTAAAGAGATATATCCAGAAGCTTGGGAAGAATATAGAAGAATTCAAGGACATATGAGATTGGTTTTTGGGGAAACAAGTAATAATTTAAAATAGCTATTTATTTTATGTAAAAGTGCTTTAATGCACTTTTTTTATGTGGTATAATTTTTATAGTATGGAGGTGTAGCATATGATATGTCCTAAATGTAAGAATAAAGTTAAAGATAATATGTCGATATGTCCAATATGTGGTTCACCTTTAAAGAAAAAAGTTCGTAAAGTAGTTAAAAATAAATATATTAAGGATGAAGTTTCAAAGGATGTTGGAGGAGTTATCTCTAATAATAGTTCTTTTGTTAATTTAAAGAAGAAAAAAGTAGAAACAGAAGTTAAAAGATCTGATTATAGTAATTATTTAGATTACCAAGAAGCTAAAGATGCTTTAAAAGATCAGAATTTAGCTAAAGCAACTAAATATAAGAGTAAAGTTTTTGCAGAGAATAGTGATGAAAATGGCTTTGTAAGTATAATTAGAATAGATAAGATAGATAAATCAGCTGATATAAATGAATATAAACAAAGTTTGAAACAAAATAGTAGTCAAACTGGGGCAGATAACGGGGAAGTTAAGTACTCTAAAAGTAGTGCTGAAGCAGCAATTAAATCTAAAAGAGAAAAAGATTATACTAAAGTTGGTAATGCTGTAAAAACGAATAAGTATAATAGTGGTTTATCTAATAATAGGCATCAAGATGTTGATAACCAAGTAAGATATCAACAGTCTAAGTTCTTTAATAATTATGATATACCAGTTCCAGTGCAACCAGTAAAGAAAAGACATAAGTTTGGGGAATTTTTATCATATATGGCAGTTATGGCTGTTTGGGTAATTATTTTCTTTGTGATAATATCAGCTAATAGTCGTAATTATTATTTTAGTTCTGGTAAAGAAAATGATACTGTTTATAATGGAGTTTCTAAATCGAATCAAGCTGGTCATATATCTGGTTTAGGAGTTACAGCAGTTATTTATGATAATCAGTATTTAAAACAGATGGTTATAGGTGGCATAGATGATGTTAATAAATTAATTGTTAGTGATAGTTTAGAGCAAAAGAAAGTATGTCCTAGTGATATTCAGATAATTGAACAAGAAATAGTTAGTAATTATGGAATTGTCGCAGTTAATTTCTGTGAAATAGATACTTCATTAGCTCGTGATTTAGAAAATGTTATAGCTTTTATTTATGATGAGTTTCCGGATGCAAGAAATTATTTAACTAATATTACAATTGCTAATGTTGGAGTAAATGATAATTATATAGCAGCTTTTATGCCAGTATTTACTTTTGCGACAAGTAATACTTCTTCGGGATATCCCGTAGGGATTAAAACACAGATTATTTTAAATGCGAAATACTTTTTAAATCCTAGTAAATTAAAAAATTCAGTATCTAGTGGAGCAAATAGTGGTTATTTTCCAAGTAATGCAAATAGTAGTAGTACAGTTGCTCATGAATTTGGTCATTATTTATCTTATGTGGCAATGTTAAATTATTATAATAGCAATAAATTAAATTATGTAACGGCTAATGATGCTAATTTATTATATTCAGTATATAGTGATTTTACAGCGGGTGACTTTAGTTATAAATTATTACAAGAAGCTTATCAAGAATATCAAAAAGAATATTTATCAGTAGGATCTTTTGATGAATTTAGAAGTAGTATTTCGGGATATGCAATGGCAAAAGATAAAAAAGGTAAATATATTTATGATGAAACAGTTGCTGAAGCTTTTCATGATTTTTATTTACATGGTGAAGGAGCTAAACCAGCTAGTAAAGTTATAGTTAAGGTATTAAAAAGTAAGATAGAGGAGGATTAAAATGAAAAAGATAATCTATTTATTGATAATTAGTTTTTGTTTTATAATGACTCCTTATGCATTTGATATTGATATAGATAAAATAGATATTAATTCTAAAAGTAATGAAGTAATAAATAGTTTAAATAAAACTTATAATATTGAAGTTAAAGATTTTGATAAAAGAATAATTAATGATGAAGAAATAACTAATTTGGCTAAAGAATTAGTTAAAGAGTCTTTAAGTAATAAAAGTTTAGATGAATTATTTAGTGAATTTAGTAAGAAATATTTATATACAAGTCCAACTAATGGAGCAGATACTTTATCAGGATCAATATTTATTAAAATGTATTTAGAAACAATTAAAGATAAAAATATTGAAGCTGATTATATAAAAGATATTAGAGCAGTTAGTTTTAATGAAAATGATGCTTTATCTTTTGTTTATTTAACTGATGCTAAAGTAGATGGTAATAATGAAGAATTAATTTTAGCTTTTTGGTTAAAAGAAGTAAATGGTAGTTATAAATTATTCTTTCCATGGTTAACTTATGATAGTGATTTACAAACTTATTTTAATGAAGTGGCTTTAAAAGAAGAAAATGGCAATATTGTCGGAGGAACTTTTAATAAATTATCATTAGATAATAATACTTCATTAAAAGAAGTTGATGAAGCTATATTAAATGATATTTATCAAAAGAATAAATATAGTAATGTAAGTATTACAGGTATGAGTGAAAATGGCGTTAATGTCTATGGTAGTGGTTTTGTTCTTAGAAAAGGAATAATAGCTACGACATGGTCTAATTTCTTAAAGATATTAAATGATAGTAATTATATGTTTGTGACAGATGCCGATGGTAAAACTTATAAAGTGGATGGCGTTGTAGCAGCTGAAGCTAAATATGATGTTGTCTTATTAAAATTAGATAGTGAAGTTTTACAAAGTGTTACTTTAGGCAAAACAAGTGATGTTAAAACAAATGATAATTTATTTATGATAAATAGTAAATCTAATAAGAATTTTAGTATTAGTTACGGAATGTTAATTAGTGAAGAAAAGGGGCGAATGAAAAACTTATTTTCTTTAACTGATAGTGATGTAGGTAGTGCTTTATATGATATTAATGGTCATGTTATAGGTTTTAATGTTGCTGATTCTTTATATAATGATTTATCGTATGCTAATAGTACAGATTATTTAAAAAAGATTCAGAGTATTTTAGCTATTCAAAAATTTGCTGATATAAGCACTACTTCTTTAGATAATTTTAAACTTAATTATTATCGTAAAGATAACGAAGAAGAAATAAAATATAATAATACAGGAATTAAATCAGGAGATTTTAAAAAAGTAGGAGATGTCTTAAAAAATATTGATTTACCGTTAATTAAAGCTTCATTTAAAGATAAGATATTAAGTTTAAGATATCGAAATGAAACTGATGGAATGCTTGATTCAATGTATTTAGTTTCTAATTATACAAATGAATTAGAAAAAGATGGTTATGAAAAAACATATGATAAGAATAATAAACAGATATATGTTGGTAAAAAGTATCAAGTAGTAATTAAGAATAATTTAGATTATTTAATTATACTTATTATGGAGAAATAGCAATGAAGAAAAAGGTATTAATTATTTTATTTGTTTTAGGTATTGCTGTTTTAGGTGGGTTTTATTTTTCTTATAGTATGCAGATAAAAGAATATGGAAATGATAATTTTAAAATAAGTTATGATAGTACATGGAAAGTTTTAGATAATAAAGATGAATTATTTTTAGAACATAAAAGATCACATAGTATTTTTAAAGTTCAATGTAAAATATTAGATGATAATTATATAGATACTCCTTTAGGAGATTTAATAGGAGATATTATAGATAGTGTTGAAAAACAAAATATAGGTTATCAATTAATTAGTTCAGCTAATATAACTGATAAATATGAAGCTTATTCATTTTTATATGAAAAGAATATGAAGCAAGCTTTAGTTAATGTTTATAAAAAAGATACTAAATTAATAATTGTATTTTATGAAGCTAATAGTGAATATTATGATATTGTCTTAGATAGTGTTGATACGATATTAGATTCTTTAGAAATTATAACTGGAGAGAAAGTAAATTGATGTCAAGTTACTTTCTTTTTTTGACTTTAGAAGAAAAAATTGCATATAATAAAGTATAAAACTTAAATGGGAAAGGATTGTAATTTTTAAGTTAGCGCCAGGTCCTTTAAGGATGACGAGGTTAGTAAGGTTCGAAAGATTCGGCGGGTATTACTACGTAAGAATGGAAACGTTAGAATTATTAAAAAAGCAAAATCAAAATTGTAACAAAAGATAATTCTCCATATTTTTTTGCATGGAGGAAAATTTTTATGTGCGGAATAGTAGGTTACATTGGTAAAGATAAATGTATGCCGAAAATAATTAAAGGCTTAGAGTCTTTAGAATATAGGGGTTATGATAGTGCAGGTATTGCTTATAAATTAAATAATAAAGTTGTAATTGTTAAAGAAGAAGGAAGAATTGAGAAACTTAAAAGTTTAATTAAAGATAATGATTCTTATATAGGAATTGGTCATACGAGATGGGCGACACATGGTAAACCTTGTAAAGTAAATAGTCATCCTCATAAAGTGGGAAAGATTACTTTAGTTCATAATGGAATTATTGAAAATTATGAAGATTTAAAAAAGGACTTAAAAGATTATAAATTTGAAAGCGAAACAGATAGTGAAGTAATAGCAGCTTTAATTGATAAACTTTACTTTGAAGAAAAAGACATGTTAAAAGTATTAGCTAAATTAAAGGATTATTTAGTAGGTAGTTATGCTTTAGGTATTTTAGTTGATGGGGAAGAGGAAATATATGCGATAAGAAAAGATAGTCCACTTATTATAGGAATAAGTGAAGATGGTAACTTTATTGCAAGTGATGTGCCAGCGATTTTAGAATATACGAAGATGTATTATTTATTATTAAATGATGAGTATGCAGTTTTAACTAAAGATGATGTAACTATTTATGATAAGAATGGAAAAGTTAGTACGAAGTCTTTAGAAGTATTTGAGGGTAGTGTGGAAGCAGCAAGGAAAAATGGTTATGAGCATTATATGCTTAAAGAAATATTTGAACAACCTAAAGTAGTAAAGGAAACTATTAGTGAATATATTAGTAGTTATCAAGCTTTAAAGTCTAAATTAAATGGTCTAGAAAAGTATGAAGCAATTGATATAGTTGGTTGTGGTAGTGCTTATCATGTTGGTTTAGTGGGTAAGTATTTAATTACGAAATATGGACATATTTTAGTTAACGCCGATATCGCTTCAGAATATCGATATACAGAACATATATATAGTAAAAAACATTTAATTATTTTAATAAGTCAATCTGGGGAAACAGCTGATACTTTAGCAGTTTTAAGAAAAGCAAAAAAGGAAGGCATTGATACTTTAGCAATTGTTAATGTTGTTGGTTCTTCAATAGCTCGTGAAGCTGATAAAGTCTTATATATTAAAGCTGGTCCTGAAATAGCAGTAGCGACAACTAAAGCTTATTTATGTCAAATGTTAATCTTAACTTTAATGGCTTTATATTTAGGAATTAATAATCATTTATTAAATGAAGAAGTCTTAGAAGAATATAAAGACTTAGATAAATTAATTATGAATGAATTAGAACGAAAAGATGAATTAGAAGAGATAGCTAAATTAATTTATCAAAAGAAAGATGTCTTTTATTTAGGACGTAAGATTGATTATGCCTTAGGGATGGAAGCTTCTTTAAAGTTAAAAGAGGTTAGTTATTTACATAGTGAAGCTTATGCAGCAGGAGAATTAAAACATGGAACAATAAGCTTAATTGAAGATAAAACACCAGTTATAAGTATTATTACGGATGATGATATAAGATCTAAAACTTTAAGTAATGTCAAGGAAGTATGTGCAAGAAATGCTTTAAGTATCATTATTAGTAATGAAGAAATAAAAGATAAAACATTATATAGTAAGTTAATTTTAATACCTAAAGTTCATGAACTTATTAGTGGAGCTTTAGTAATGGTTAATTGTCAATTAATAGCTTATTATGTGGCTAAATTAAATGGTTGTGATATTGATAAACCAAGGAATTTAGCCAAGAGTGTAACAGTAGAATAAGAAGGCAATTTGACATTGCCTTCTTTTTTCCTTTATAATATGGCTAGTGGTGATAACTATGAAGGTTGATACTGTTGAACTTAAAAGTATAGCAGTTAGAACTAGTCAGTATCCAGAAGATGAAAAAAGTGAGTTTTTATTAGTAGGTAGAAGTAATGTAGGTAAAAGTTCTTTTATTAATTCAATTATATGTCGTAAGAATTTTGCGCATACTAGTGCTACGCCTGGTAAAACAAAAACTTTAAATTTTTATTTAATTAATGATGAATTTTATTTAGTAGATGTTCCTGGGTATGGATATGCATCTGTATCACAAGATACCCAAAAGAAATTTGGTTTAATGATTGAAGAATATTTAATTAATCGTAAGAATTTAAAGAGGGTCTTTTTATTAGTTGATTTTAGACATAAACCAACTGAAGATGATTTATTAATGTATAATTTTATGAAGTATTATAAATTAGATGTTACGATAGTAGCGACGAAGTATGATAAAGTTGGGCAAAAAGATCGTATTAAATGTGAAAATGCATTAAAAGAAGCATTTGAACTTAAAGGTAATGATAATATTGTTTTATTCTCTTCAATGACTAAAAAAGGGAGAGAAGAGATTTATACAATTATTAATGAATGTCTAGGTACTAAGTAGTACCTTTTCTTTTATTTAGAGATAATTTATAATTAAGATAGAATTTTACATATTAAAATAATTATGGTAAAATACCACGAGAAATGAGGGGTGGCAGATGAAAAAGACAGTTTGTTTAATCGGAAGACCTAATGTTGGTAAAAGTACAATATTTAATCGTTTAATTAAAGAAAATAAAGCTATTATCTTAGATACACCAGGGGTTACTAGAGATCGTCTTTATGGAGATGTCACTTATGAAGATAAAACCTTTTTATTAGTTGATACAGGTGGTATTGATTTGGGTGAAGGTGACTTTAATAAAGATATTAGATTACAAGCCGAGATTGCGATTGAAGAATCTGATGTTATTGTTTTTGTTGTTGATGGACGTGAAGATTTAACAAGTAATGATTTATTTATTCGTGATATGTTAATGAAAACAAATAAGAAAGTTATTGTTGCTTTAAATAAATTAGATAATGTTAAGATGCAAGAAGAAAGAATTTATTATTACTATGAGTTAGGTTTTCAATATGTAATACCAATATCTGCTTCACATAATTTAGGCTTTGGGGAGTTATTAGATGAAATAACTAAAGATTTTAAAGAGAATAGTGAAGAAGTAGAAGATATCTTAAAGTTCTGTATTATTGGAAGACCTAATGTTGGTAAGAGTAGTTTAGTAAATGCCATCTTAAATGAAGAAAGAGCGATTGTTTCTGATGTAGCTGGAACAACAAGAGATTCAGTAGATACAAGATTTAAATATAATAATGAAGATTATATTGTTATAGATACAGCAGGAATGCGTAAACAAGGACGAATATATGAATCTGTTGAAAAATATAGTTTACTTCGTAGTTTAAAAGCGATTGATCGTGCTGATGTATGTGTACTAGTTATTGATGCACAAGAAGGAATTATTGAACATGATAAACATATTGCGAGTTATGCTATTGAAGCTGGTAAAGGTTTAGTCTTAGTAGTTAATAAATGGGATACGATTGAAAATAAAGATCAAGCAATTAAAGAATGGAAAGTCCTTTTAGAAAACGAATTTCAATTTATGACATATGCTAAAGTAGTCTTCTTATCAGCTTTAACGAAGAAAAGATTACATACTTTAATGCCAGAAATATTAAGTGCGTATGAAAATAATCATCGTGAAGTTAAAACATCAATTTTAAATAATGTTATTAATGATGCAACTAAGTTACATGAAGCTCCTGGATATAAAGGACGTAAATTAAAAATTTACTTTAGTAGTCAGACGGGAATATGTCCACCTAAATTTACATTTAGATGTAATGATAAAGGTTTAGTTCATTTTAGTTATGAAAGATATTTAGAAAATACAATTAGAAATAATTTTGATTTTACCGGAACACCAATTATCTTACAATTTAAAAATAGAGGTAGTAAGGATGAAGATGATGAATAATCATCTTTTTATGTTATAATGAATTATATAGTAGGTGATAATATGGAAAATCTAATATTAGGTTATGAATTAGAATTATGTCATCCTCAAGTATTAACTATTCCTTATATCAAAGAACATTTAAGCAAATTAGAAATAGAAGATATATCAGTTGATTGTTATACTGTTTTAGACGATAAGAAAATTATTTATTCTGATTATGAACATCCTTTAGTATTAGTTGATGCGGTATTAGGAATGAAAACTCTTAGTATAGATTCTAAATATTATCAAGAACATAGAGAAGAAATCGATGAATTAATTATGTTTATTTGTCGTAATAAAAAGGGAGATTATATATCAGTATCAGATGGATTATTAGTTAATGATAAAGTATATGAAGCAATTGGTAGTAATCTTAATATTGAAAGTGTAAGAATTGGTAATTATGGAGAAGCTGTTCCATTATCACTTAATGGTTATAACTATTTAAAACAAGGTAATGTATCAGAAATAAGAAGTTATGCTGTATGTGAAGAACTTAAAGATAATTTTGATCCAATTATATTACATAATAGAAGAGAGTTAGTTGGTTCTTATACACATGAAATGTTACAAGATAATGATTCATTCTTTTTAAATAACCCATTAACTGATGAAGAAATATATTATTTAAAATATTTAAATAAAACGGGTAAAGTAAATGTTCAGGGACTAGAGGCTAGTGATTGTTTTAAAGTAGTTAAAAGATTAAAAGAAGTACAGCATGAAGGAATAATAAATATTTGTGTTGATAATAAAAATGAGTTTAATAATTATCTTTTTAGTCATTTAGAAGAGTTAACAGATACCCAAAATATCTTTATTAAATCATATAAATATGCTGAGTTAGATTGTGATTTATTAACTTATATTAAGAATGAGAGAAGACTAATAGAAATGGTCTTACCAGCAATGAATCTTAGTCCTTTTGAAAAATACTTATTTGCTTATAATAAAGTCAAACAATATAAAAAGTATAAAGAAAATAATGATGATAAAACAAGTGCCAGAAATATATATCAATTATTAGATAATGATTATATGGTATGTGTGGGCTTTGCTAGATTATTGGGTGATTTATTAGAAAAGTTAGGAATTCCTAGTGTCGATTATTCTGTAGGAGTAGATGTTGGTTTAGATGATATAAAAGATGATACTTTAGTATTACCTGATAAAGTTGTTTCTTCAAAAGATGGTAAAGAACATGAAGTTTTAACTAAAAGAGGAGACCATGCGAGATTAGAAGTTCATTTAGTAGATCCGAAATATGATATAGATGGTTATTTCTTAGCAGATCCAACTTGGGATAATGATATGAAACATGATACTTATAATTATGCGTTGATGACGCAAGATGAATATATAGGCATAAGACGTTATAACTATTTTAATCGTTATGGCATAGATGAGTTATTCTTTATTCATAGTTTAGAAGAATTCTATGATAAAATTAATCTTTTATTAAATAAAAATAAAAATCAAAAAGAAGGAGATATTATTAAATCTTTATTAAATAAATTTGAAGAACTTGATAAGGAATTTTACCAAGAATTAATTAGTAAATATAAAGGTTTAGATAGTATTAGTTTCGATTTTACTAAAGAAAATATTCAAGATATCTTTTTGGATATGGGTGAACATATCTTAGGTAAAGTTAATAAGATGATTGATGGGCAAAAATTTAGAGAAGGTATTACAGTTTATTATAGAGAGATAGTTGGTTTAACGGGAGAAGAATTAGAACAAAAAGTTAATGAAGTTATGGAATATAATAGAAAGATGCAAGATATAAAGTTCCCAACAAGATATAAAATAGATCGTAATGAAAAGAAAACAGTTTTATTTAATGGAACTAATAAGTTTAGTATAGATAGTACTGGAAACTTAAGAATGTAAGGACTTTTAAAGTCCTTTTTGCTTGACAAAAAAACAATAACTTTATATAGTAAACACTATTATGGGTGATGTTATGCAGTTATATGGTATGGATAAAGAATTAATAGAAATCTATAATTTACATAATATAGAATCGATTAAATTATGGGATTTAGTACAAAATGGAACAGGCAAGATGGTTGTTATTCCAACATTACTCGTTACTTATGATGGTGGTAAATATTTAAATATTGGAGCAACTGATAAGAACTTTAGAGTATTTGTGCAAAAAGTTGTTGAAGTTTATCATAATGAAAAAGATAATTTATTAGAAGATGGTTTAACTGATCCATTTAGATTACGTCCAAGAATTAATATTGATGAAAAAACGAAAGAAATTCTTTTAAGTGGTCATTTAGAAGAAATAAATGAAATATATAGTTTTTATGATGGTAAAGATTGTTATGATAGTAGTTTATTATTTCAAATTGATGAAGTTAAAGCTTTATTACCAATGATTAAATATCATATTAAAAATTTTTATAGTTTTACTGATCGTGTGGTAACTTTTGATGAAGGAATTAGTGGATATCGAGATAATTATATGATATCTGGTCAAGTTGATGGAATCGAAGTTAATATAACTTTATTGTTTAATAAAGTAGATACTGATGAATATGAAGTTTATGTTGGAGGACTTAATGATAAACATGAACCTTTAAGAATAAAGATTAAATTTAGTAAAGATGCAATTAGTGTTGATTTAATTATTCCTTCTTATAATTTAGTTAGTAGTTATCTTTATCATATGACAAAAGGAGCTCCTAAAGTAACACATGAAATAAAAAAGAATGGTTTACCAGTTGTCTTTGAAGATAAAGACTTAGAGAAGACAGATAATGAATGGGAGAATATTGCTGATTTAGATTATAATAGTTCTTTAAGTTGGTATCGTCTACCTTGGAATGCTTTATATGGTGTTGATAATGAGATACAAGAAATTAGTGAGACGGAAAAGATAGTTAAAATACATAATATGTTTATTGATGCAACTGATGATCACTTTGTGAGAAGAGAATATTATGCAAAGACATATGTCAGAAATCGTACAGTAGCAGTAGATGCTAAAGAAATGGTCTTAGATGAAGTAAGAAAAACAGTTAATGGAGTTAATCTTTCTTTGGCAGATGGCATCTATGTAATAGAAACTAATTTTACCGATAAAGTATTAGGTGGTTCTGGTTATTATGATGAAAAATTAAAAAATAGATATTTTTATCATTTATGTCAAAGTAGTGAAGGAATAAAAGGGATAGATAGAGCTAGTTTAAAACAAGTAAGTAAAGATGATAATGTTTTACAAGCAAGTGATATGTTAAATAAAGCAAGAATGCTTAAGTTAGTAAAGGGTGAGTAAGATGGGATTATTTGGTGATGAAACACAAGAAGAAAAAGACTATAAAAGATTACTAAAGACAATTAGAAATTCAGGATTAAATTATGAAATTATTAATTATTTAGTTAATTATGTTACAGATATTAGAGATAAAAAGAAGAATAATGATTTTTTTGATTTTGAATTTTTAGAAGGAATGATGTTAGAAGTAATTAATTCTGAATTTAGTGATTATGATGAATTTTTAACATTATTTAATGAAGTATTAAAAGCTATAGGATTCTTTTTACCAGAAGGAATTAAGACACCTGATTATGAAGCAATAAAGAGGATGTTTATTCATAATTTTGGGGGTAGTGATGGTATTTTAGCTAAAGATGTATTTGACCAAAAGTTCTATAGTTTATTTGATTCACGTTTAGATTATTTATATATTATGAATTTAATTAGAGCTGATCAGGAATTAGTAGAAAATTATGGAGCAATAGTTAATTATGCTTTAGAGGTTGCCCCTTATACAATTAATCAAAGTGTTTTAAAAAATGAAATACTATCTTTTATTAATGGTTTAAGAAATGAATTAGGTGATGTTAGTAGTTATAGTGAAAGAAGACTTGTTGAAGCTAAGAAAAGATCTGGGGTTTATCCAATAGATGAAAAGACTTTAGCGACTATTTCAGCCGAAGCCGAAAAAGCACAAGGTTTAATTGTTAAACTAGGCACAATGCAAAAGAAAGTAGATACTTATCAAGATCGTGTTAATTCTTTAACGAAAGCGGGAGTTAAAGAGATAAATGATACAGTAGGTCTTGGTAAGAAAGATATAAGTGGTTATGCTGATACAGCTATTTCTGAAATGAAGAAATCAATAGAAGAAGTAAGATTAGAATTGGTTAATAAACTAGATGAATATTTATTATCTTTAGAACAAGCTTTAAAAGATAGTAGTGATATGGTCTTTAAACAATTACTTTCTGATACCGAAGAAAAGATTAGAAGTATTAAAGTTATGGCTCAAGGTTTATCTAGTACAACTACTTCAGAATTGTTACGTATTCAAAAAGCTACTCAAGAAAGTGTTAGTAAGTTAAGAGATTATGTTGAAACGGAACCACAATTACAAGAATTTTTAAAGAGTGCGCAAGATAATGAACAAATTATGGAAGCTTTAAAGAAATTTAGTGAGTTACAAGTGGGAGCAGCAACGCAAGCTGTAGTTGGAACACCAACAACAGGAATTGTTATACCTGGTAATGATCGTTTAGTAATACCAGCAAGTCCACAAGTAATCATTCCTAAAGAACATACAGAATCAATCATCTTACCGGCTTTTGATGAAAGTATTCCTTTTGATAAGAGAATGGATAGAATCTTAGAAGAAAAGAAACGTCGTGAGGCAAACGGAGAATTCTTCCATGAGATGGTTGAAGAAGTTATTCGTTGTGTCTTAGAAGGTGACTGGGTTTATTTATGGGGGCCTTCAGGATGTGGTAAATCATATGTTATTAAACAAGTAGCTGAATTAATAGGAACAGATTTAGTAGAAAATGGTAAGATAACAGATAAATATAGTATTATGGCTTATAATGATCCACATGGTCATTTTAGAGCTACACAAGCTTTTGTCGCTTTAGTATATGGTAAAATGTTATCTTTAGATGAATTTGATAATGGTAATACAGATACCCAAGTTGTTTTAAATGAATTATATTCTGGTTTATTAGATGTAATGGGTAATCCAAATAAAAAACGTTATGTAACATTTGCTGAAGATATGACGGTACCAATAAGTCCTAATTTTAGAATGATAAGTGCTGGTAATACTAGAGGGGGAGGAGAAAATGAAATATTCTCTTCACGTGGTAAGATAGATGAAGCTGTTCAAGAACGTATGACACCTAAAGAATTTAAATATGATAATTTAGTAGAACAAAAAATATTTGGTCAATATACAAATTGGTATGAAATCTTTATTAAGTTTAGAGAAGCTTGCGATATGTATGCGAAACAACATGGTTTAGATACCGCACCAGGTATTGGAACAACAAGAGATGCGGCAGCTATTGTTAAATATATTAATCATAATAGTAAATCTATTGATCAAATTATGCGAGAAAAATTTACCCAAACTAAAGAAAGAGATTATTTAAGTTTCTTAAAGAAAAAGTTTAGTGAATTTTATAGTTTAGAAGCTGATAATATTGGAAAAGTTAATTTACCAAGTAGATTATGTGATGCTGATACAATGGTTTTAGCTAAATCATTTATTCAAGCTTGTAATAATAGTCTTAATGGTACTGAGAAGAGGAAAAGAAGATAGAAGTTAGAGATTATTTAGCTAAATTAAGAAAGTTTATAAGTTTATTAAAAAGACTATTACTTGAAGAAGAAACTAAGGAATTAACTTTAGAAGATAGTGAAGCTGAAAAGTTAGAGGAAGAAGAGATTGTTATGGAAGATTATCCACATAATCATGAAAAGTATGAAGATTATATTTTTTCCCCAGAAAGAGTAGATATAGGGGAGGATACCTATACACTTTATAAAGCAAGATTTAATAGTTTATTTGATCTTTATGAGTATTTAAAGAGTAATCCACAAACTAATCGTCGCGTTTTTACAACTTTACATAGTGTGGAAAAAGGTAGTAGTTTTGCTGGTAAACCATATAAAGCCGCGGTCGAAGATTTAGTTAATGAAGTTGATCCGGGATATGAAGAATTCTTAACCTTACAAAGAGATTTAAATAATGCTAGTTTAAGAGAAATGCATAAATATAAATTAGTTAGAACTGTTGCTGGAGGACATTTAAATGTCCCAGCTTATAGTGCTGGTAATCCTTTATGCTATGAAACAGAAGAAAAAATAAAGAAACCAAAATTTGTGAGAATCCATGTAACTTTATCTTATTATTGGGGAACAAGTAAGAAACAAGTATTAAATAGAGCTATTATAATTACTAATGTTTTAAAAGCTTTAGAAAAAGCCGGTTATAGTGTTGATTTAAATACTTTTGAATTAAGTGAAGAGTATGATGAACTTATATATATTGTTGTGCAAATAAAACGTCATGGGGAAAGAATGAATATGGCAGCTTTATATAAGACTTTATGTCGTGTGGAATTTTTAAGAAGAATATTATTTAGAATACTAGAAACATTAGATGTAAAAAGAAATTGGGAAGATGGTTATGGGACAACTTGTGATGAAAGATTTACAAGAAAAGTGTTAAATTTTGGCCCTAATGATATCTTCTTTGATCAACCACGTGAAATGGGAATAAGAGGCGAGGATTTAGCTGACGATTTTGAAGCCGCAATAAAACATTTAAATTTAGAAGATAAGATTGATGTTGAAAAAGCTAAAAAAGAATTTACGGAAGATGTTAAATCATTAAAATTAAAAAAATAGATACTAGATATTTAAATAGTATCTTTTTTTTAATAATTATCAAAAATTTAACCGATATGTTAATAATTGTATTATAATAGTAGAAAGAATATATTAGGAAAGGATTGATATGAAAGATGGAAAATGAAAATAATATAACAACAAATGAAACACATGAAGAATTAACACAATTAAATAATATGCCAGATAATCAAACAGCTAGTAATGAAGTTGGGACACCAAAGAAGAAAGGTAATAAGGTTTTACTTATTGTCGGAATTGTTCTAGTAGTAGCTGTTGTTATTGCTGGAGCTACAATAGCAGGTGGTATGTTTGGTAAAAAAGTAGCCGATAAGGAAGATAATAAAGAAAAAGAAGAAATAGTAATTGATTCAAAATATAAAATGGCCGGTAATAATGTTTCTAATTTTGATTTATTCTTTTTAAAAGAAGAAAATGAATTAAAGAATAAAATATATAGTCCTTTATCAATTAAATATGCTTTAGAGATGTTAAATGAAGGAACTGATGGTGAAACTAAAGCTCAAATAGCAGGAGTTATTGGCGAATATACAGGTAATAAATATACTAATAGTAAGAATTTATCTTTAGCTAATGGTTTATTTATTAATGAAAGTATGAAAGATAGTATTAAGAGTGATTATGTTAGTAATCTTCAAGATAAATATAATGCTTTAGTATTTTATGATCCATTTACAAGTCCTGATAATGTTAATAAATGGGTAAGTGATAATACATTTAATTTAATTGATAATTTATTAAATGATGTTATGGATAAAGACTTTGTCTTAATTAATGCTTTAGCAATAGATATGGAATGGGTTAATAAGATTCAAAGTGATGAAGAGATGTTTTCATCTAGTTATGATCATGAAACATATGAAGCAGCAGTATTTGTTGATGCTTTAGCTTCTAGTGGCTATAGTGAGTTAGATTTTAGTAATGTTAATTATGAAGTTAAAGCAGTTCAAATAGGAGCAGCTGCTAATAGATATGATATTGTTAATGATTTAAAAGAAGACAATATTAGAAATAAAGTAACAGATGAATATAATAAGTTTGTTAAAGCTGATGAATGTGGTTATGGTAGTGATTATGAACCAGTTAAATCAGTAGTTGATAATTATATTAAAGAGATAAATTCTAACTATGGTTATGTTGGTTCTTCAACAGATTTCTCATTCTATGTAGATGATAGTGTTAAAGTATTTGCTAAAGATTTAAAAGAATATGATGGAACTACTTTACAATATGTAGGAATTATGCCAACTAGTGAAAGTTTAGATAGTTATATTAATAATATAAGTTCAGCAAAAGTAGAAGAACTTATTGGAAGTTTAAAAGATGCAAAGAATATTGAAAGTTATACTGATGGTAAAGTAACTCGTTTAACAGGATTGATTCCAGTATTTAATTTCGATTATGAATTAAATTTATTAGAAGATTTAAAGAAGATGGGTATTACTGATGTCTTTGATAGTAGTAAAGCTGATTTATCTAAATTAACTAGTAATAAAGGAACTTATATAGACACAGCTGTTCATAAAGCTAATATTGATTTCTCTAATGTCGGTATTAAAGCAGCAGCAGCAACAGCTATGGGTGGATATGGAGCTGCTGATTGTAGTTTTGATTATCTATATGATGTGCCAATTGAAGAAATAGATTTAACTTTCAATAAACCATTTATGTTCTTAATTAGAGATAAAGAATCTGGTGAGATATGGTTTACTGGTACAGTTTATGAACCTACTAAAATAACTGATATTGATCGTTATGGTACAGAATTTTAATGGTTAAGATTAAAAAAATAATTTGACAATTTTAGTTATTGGTAGTAGTATTTAGTTAATTCAATGAGGAAGAACAAGATTATTAAGATACTTGCTTAAAGAGAGTTCATGGTTGGTGGAAATGAATAGAAGACTTAATAGTTACTATCTTCTGAGAGGTTTAATAAAACCCGGTTTAAAGCCGTTATCTAAATTAAGTTAAATAAAGGATGGTACCGCATTATTTGCTCCTTGCAAATAATGTGGTTTTTTTATTTAAAATGAAAGGAAGAAAAGTATGGTAAATTTTAAAGAAGATGAAAAATTAAATGTTTTAAATCATAGTTGTGCACATTTACTTGCGCAAGCAGTTAAACATTTATACCCACATGCTAAATTTTGGGTAGGTCCTGTTGTAGAAGAAGGATTTTATTATGATATCGATTTAGGAGACGATAAAATAACCGATGAAGATTTAGAGAAAATCGAAAGGGAAATGAAGAAATGTTCTAAATCTGCTAAAAATATTATCAGAAGAGAAATATCTAAAGAAGAAGCTTTAGAGATGTTTAAAGATGATGAATATAAGATTGATTTAATTGAAAGAATGGAAGATGGAACTACTATTTCTTGTTATACACAAGGTGATTTTACGGATTTATGTCGTGGACCACATGTGTCTAATACTAAAGAAATTAAGTATTTTAAATTAACTAAATTTAGTGGAGCTTACTACAAAGGGGACGCTAATAACAAGATGCTACAAAGAATATATGGCGTATGTTTTCCTACTGAAGAAGAGTTAAATGAACACTTAAAAGAATTAGAAGAAATGAAGATGAGAGATCATCGTAAAATCGGTAAAGACCTAGAAATATTTATGGTAAGTGATTTAGTAGGTAAAGGATTACCAATGTATTTACCTAATGGTTATATCGTATGGGAATTATTAGAAAACTATATTAAAGGTAAAGAAAGAGCTTTAGGTTACTTACATGTTTTAACACCACCAATTGGTAATGTTGAACTATATAAAACTTCTGGTCACTGGGATCATTATAAAGATAATATGTTTCCTAAGATGGAAGTTGAAGGTGAAGAATTTGTTTTAAGACCAATGAATTGTCCTCATCATATGATGATTTATAGTAATAATGTTCATTCATATCGTGATTTACCAATTCGTATTGGGGAGATAGCTCGTGATGCTCGTTTTGAAACTAGTGGATCATTAAAAGGGATTGAAAGGGTTAGAACTTTCTGTCAAAATGATGCTCACTTATTTGTAACACCAGAACAAATTGAATCAGAATTTTCTTGTGTAGTTAATTTAATATTAGACGTTTATAAAGAATTAGGAATTAAAGATTTTAGATTCGAATTATCTTTAAGAGATCCTGAAGATAAAGTTAAATATTATCCAGATGATGAAATGTGGAATAATGCCGAAACTACTTTACGTAATGTCTTAAATGATTTAGGTTATGATTATGTAGAGAAGATTGGTGAAGCAGCATTCTATGGACCTAAATTAGACGTTCAAGTTAAACCAGCAGTTGGTCCTGAATATACATTATCTACTTGTCAATTAGATTTCTGTTTACCTATGCGTTTTGACTTAGGTTATATAGATAGTGATGGTAGTAAGAAAACTCCTGTTGTTTTACATAGAGCAATATTCGGTAGTATAGATCGATTTATTGCTTATTACTTGGAAGAAACTAAAGGCTATTTACCTACATGGTTAGCTCCTGTTCAAGTACAAGTAGTACCAGTAAATATTCAATATCATGAAGCTTATAGTAATGAAGTTTATAAGGCTTTAAAAGAAGCGGGATTTAGAGTAGAATTAGATTCTCGTAATGAAAAATTAGGTTATAAATTAAGAGAATCAGTTATTAGAAAAATACCTTATATGTTAATATTAGGGCAAAAAGAAGTTGATGATAAGACTGTTTCTTATCGTAGAGCTGGTAGTGAAGAAACAACAACTGTTTCTTTAGATGAATTTATTAAACTTATAAATGATGATATTGCTTCTAAAAGAAGATATGATAAGTAAGTAATAATTTTACTTACTTTTTTTGTGTTATAGGAAAGTTCTTTAAAAATATCAAAGACATATTGACGAACGCTAGTTCGTTATCGTATAATATATCTTATAAGGGGAAGATGGTTATGATTATCAATAAAGCTTATAAATTTAGATTGTATCCTAACGACAAACAAAAAGAATTAATTAATAAAACTTTTGGTTGTACTAGGTTTATATATAATTATATGTTAGATAAGAAAAAGAATAATATTTTCTTATCTAATTTTGATTTAATTAAACAGATTCCATCTTTAAATGTTAATTATCCTTTCTTAAAAGAA